>CAZMRP010000794.1:0-2686 GCA_964568275.1 uncultured Myxococcales bacterium | reverse complement strand
GCAAGGAGAGCCGCGGACTGCACTACACGGTCGACGACCCGCAGCCGGACCCCGCGTGGGCCCGCGACACGCTGATCGACCGGTGGGACGGGGTGCGGCTCGCCGCCGAACCGGGTCGCTTCTGAACGACAGCCGCGGGTCCGCGGGACGGCGGTCCGGACGCCGCAGGACTACGGGAACGGGAAGATCCGGGCGCGGATTCCGCCGAGCGGGTCGGCGCCGCCGAAGTCGTCGCGGTCCTGCCAGACCACCATCGCCACGCCGCCCGGCGTGATCGCGACCCGCGCCCGGCTCGGCAGCGTCGGCGGACCGGCGAGCGTGAACTCCCCGTCGGCGGCCGTCAGGCGGTTGCGGGCGAAGGTCGCCGCGTCGGTCACCATCCGTCCCCGCACGACGGAGTCGTTCTGGGCGGCCCAGACCACGAGGAAGGTACCCCCCGCGGCGGCCACCGAGCTGGTGATGCGCCCCGACTCGGCCGCCCCCGTGCCGAACGGCGTCGTGGAAATCGCGAACTCCTCCGCCGCCGCCCCCGTCACCGGGTAGAGCCGGCCCCGGATGGACGCGGGCGCCGTCAGATCGGCCCACGCCACCAGCAGGCGGCCCTCCTCGTCGAAGGCCAACGACGGCTCGGTCTGCGCGCCCGCCGCCGTCGTCACCGCCGCGGGCGCTCCGACCGGCGTACCCGCCGCCGCGAAGCGCGCCAGCAGGATGTCCGCGTCCGTCGGCGTGCCCTGGGCCCAGGCCACCGCAAACGACCCGTCGGCGGCGACGGCCACCGCCGGGAGGAAATCGTCCCGCACGGCCGGCTCCTGCAACGGGATGTCGTCCGTCAGCGGCTCGGCCGCCCCGTCCAGCACCCGCAGCATCCCCCGCCGCGACGGCGTCGCTCCGGTGGTCCACACGACGACGTAGCCGTCGTGCTCCGGGTGCGAGCCGACCACCGCCTGCTGCTCCTGCACGCCGCTCCACGACGACGGCACGTGCCGCTCGTCGGTCCACAGCGGCACACGACCCGCGCCGTAGGCCATCATGTAGGTGTCGAAGTCCCCCGTGCGGGAGTACAGGAACGTCACCAGCGTCCCGGCGCTCGACCAGGCCACCGACGGCAGGCTCTGGCTGCCGTCGAACAGGCGCCGGTTGACCCAGAACTCGACGAAACCGCCCACCGGATTGGCCGTCGGCTGCCCGCGCTCGTCGAAGAACCCGAACACCACGCCGGGCGGCCGCGGGTCGCTCCCGGCCAGGCCCGAGCCGTCGGTCCAGGTCGCGACGAATCCGCCGTTGCCGGAGCCGTCCACGCCCGCCGCGATGCGCGGCGTGGTCTGGTCGTCCGCCAGGAACTGGCGGGCCAGGACGAACGTCTCGGTCTGGCAGCTCGCGTCGCAGCCGTCCCCGGCGACGGCGTTGCCGTCGTCGCACGTCTCGTCGGCATCGACCAGGCTGTTGCCGCAGATCCCCTCCTCGAAGGTGCAGTCCGCCGCGCAGTCGTCGCCCGGCACGTCGGGTCCGCGATCGCAGTCCTCGCCGGGATCGAGCGTCCCGTCGCCGCAGTAGTCGGGCCGGAGGTCGTGCAGCCGGATCTCGATCTCCGGTGCCGAGCCGGCCTCGATGCCGACCCGGACGCAGCCCTCGGCCAGCCGCTTGGGCCCGCCGATCGGGAACAGGTCGTTGCCCGCCGTGACGTGGAACACCCAGTCGCCCGCCGCCGCGAGGAAGGTCGCCCCGAAACTGGAGACGGCAATCGACTGGTCGGTGTCCGTCGTGGCGGGCGGCGTCCCGGACAACGTGTGGCCGGCGCAATCGAGCCCCCGGTCCCGATACCCCGACAGGCGGATCTGGCGGATCTCGTCGCGCAGCGCCGCGTTGTCGAGCGAGAAGCGAATCGCCGGACCGGGCGCGACCTCGGTCTGGCAGCCCAGCAGTACGATCGCCGCCGACCAGCCCGCCCACCCACGCAACCTCGAACTCATGCCGGCATTCTAGGACGACCGAGCGGGAGGGCGCAAGGCGGGCGACCGACGGACGGAGGAACCACGCTCGAGGGCCTACGGCCCCAGCAGCCCCTCGAGCTGCGCGGGCTCGGGTCCCGGGATCGAGCCCAGCACCGACAGCAGCCGCTCGATGGGGGCCGGCGGCGCCCCCAGCGCCGACGCCTCGCGCGCCAGCCGCACCGCCTCCGCCAGCACCACCGCCCGGATCCGCCCCGCCTCCTCGGTCCGCGCGGTCAGCTCGACCCCGATCCGCGCCGACGTCACGGCGACGTTGGCGTCGTTCCAGGCCAACGAGCCGCCGAGGCTCGAGCCGGCGAGCCGCGCCGCCCGGTGGCCCAGCTTGATCGGCCGGCGACGGTAGTCGGCGAGTTGCAGCGCGAGGTCGGAGCGCCCGGCGGGCTGCGGCAGCAACTCGAACAGCGGGCCGCGCGGGGACAACGTCCGCGGCGGCAGCGGCGCCGTGATTCGCCCCGGCTCGACGAACACCGGGCGGTCCGCGGCCAGCCGCTCGGCCGCCGTCTCGAGCGCCGGCGTTCGCGCCGCCGGACCCAGATAGGCCGACAGCAGCGGCGCCAGCTCCGGATGGCTCGCCATCCGCTCCCGCGCGTACCCCGGCTCGCCCAGTCGCGGTACCAGCAGCGTCGTCAGGTCCGGCCGCCGCCGCGCCACCGCCTGGTCGTAGCGCACCAGCGCGG
>CAZMRP010000793.1:0-2686 GCA_964568275.1 uncultured Myxococcales bacterium | reverse complement strand
TCACGGACTCTGCCGCTGAACGCCTCCGCGCGCGTCCGCCACGCCGGGTCCGTCACGTCGAAGATCGACCCGCTCCCGTCCCCGTGGATCGCCCGCAATACCCCGTTCGCCTGGTACCCCGTCGCCGCCGCAAACGTGTGGAACACGATGTCCGGCACGTCCCGCTCGTCGACCGACCCGTCCCCGTCGTCGTCCGTCAACGGCACCACGATCGGCTGCATCATCACCTGGTCGTGCGCCGGCTCCACCTCGCTCCCGCTCCACGTCCACTCGACCTGCGGCAGGAACTCCCCCGTCGGCGGCCGGTACTCGCAGCGGTCGTCGATCCCCGACCGCGGCAGACATCGCCCGATCGTCGGCTCGCAGTACATGTCCGACGGACAGTCGTACGGGTCGTCGCACGCCTCCCCGGGAACCGTGCAACCCCCCGCATGACACACCTCCCCAACACCGCAACATACGTCCCCGCACGGCGCCTCCTCGCCGCAATCCAACCGACACTCGCCGTCGATGCAGACCTCGTCCGACCCGCAACAGCCGTCAACCCCGCAGATCCGGTCGACGTCGCAACACGACCCGCCCCGACACAGCTGCCCGGGCTCGCAACACGACCCGCCGCAGCTCAATCCCAAACACCCCCCCTCCCCCGACCCGTCGTCCAACCCCGACCCGTCGTCCCCAGGCCCGACCTCGGTCTCCCCACCGCCGTCCGGCACCACGCACCGGCCGTCCAGGCAGATCGCACCCGGCTCCACGCAGTCGACCGACGAATGACACGCGTCGCCCGGCGGCGCCACGCCCCCGCAATCACACCCGCCCGGCCCGACCACCACCGCCGACAGGATCGACGCACCAAACCAACCGATACCAAGACGCCGGACCATCGGGCACCTCCCGGAATCCCAGCCCGACACGCGCACCACCACCGGCCCGCGCGACCCGGAACCCCTCCGTCACTTCTGCAGACGTCGCTCGTCCCCGGGCGCCCGCTCCCGCACCCGCACCAGGATCAGATCCCGATCCGCACGCGCGATCGTCTGCGATAGCCGCTCCCGCGGCTTCCGCACCGCCCAGCCGATCGCAAACGAAACCGCCGGACACCCCACCGTCGGCTCCTTCAACCGCTGCACGATGTGGATCGTCGCCGTCGGCGCGTTCTCCGCCAGCAGGATCATGAACTCGTCCCCACCCATCCGCACCACCGCGTCGCTCGTCGCCCGCACGTGCCGGTCCAGGAACCGCGCCAGCTGCACCAACGCCTGGTCCCCCGCCGGATGCCCGTGCCGGTCGTTGTACGCTCGGAAGTCGTTGATGTCGACCAGCACCACCCCCCACTCCGCGTCCGCCCGCTCCAGCCGCTCCTCCATCTCCGCCAAATGCCGCCGGTTGTAGCAGCCGGTCAACGGGTCGCGCACCGTCAGCTCGTGCAGCCGACTCTCCATCTCCTTGCGCCGCGTGATGTCGATCAAGATCCCGTGGAACAGCAGGTCCCCCGTCTCCGGGTCCTCCACCGCATAGCACGAGTCCAACACCGTCAACACCGCGCCGTCCGTCCGACGCACCTGCAACTCGAAGTCCCGCACCACGAACTGCTTCTCCAACAGCGCCAGCTCCTCCAGCCGCCGCGCCATGTCGACCACCAACTCCTTCACCCCCGTGCGCTGCAGCGCCTCGAGCGACGGGAAACCGAACATCTCGAGGAACGCGGGGTTGGCGTCGAGGATGTGACCGTTCACGTCCGTGATGTAGACCCCCTCACGCACGTTCCGGACCAGCTCGCGCGTCGTCTCGGGGTCGGCCAGCGTTCGAAATCGCGACATCGGTCCGAATCCTACCCGCCACGACCCGCCGACACAACCACCCCCCACCCCGGACCCGACCCACCACCCGACCCACCACCCCCGATGGCGGGACCCGACCCCCCCCATGCTACCGTCCCGCCGAAGAACACCATGCGACACACGCTCGGCATCGATCCCCGACTCCTCGCCCTCCAACGACGACTCGACCGCATGCCGATCGGCGCCCCCGCCCACCCGCCTTCCTCCAGATGCTCCACCGCGGACCGACCTGCCTCGCCCGACACCTCGCCCAGGAAGAAGCCCTCCTCCACGGCAACCAGTCCGAAATCCTCGACTGGGAACTCGCCTCCCAACTCGTCGCCCGCGCCGGCAACTGGTCCGAAGGCCTCTGCCACTGCCGCCACGTCCAAGAACACCTGGGCCACCGCTGCAACTTCCCCCTCGACCACTGCCTCGCCCTCGGCAAGGCCGCCCGCTACCTCGTCCACGCCGGCCTCGCCCAACCCATCAACCAGACCCGCGCCCTCGAAACCCTCGCCCACGCCAGGCAACTCGGCCTCGTCCAGATGGTCGACAACGTCCGCCACAAGCCGACCTTCCTCTGCAACTGCTGCCCCTGCTGCTGCGAAATGCTCGAGGGCTTCCGCCTCCTCGGCGGCCACCACGGTACCGTCACCTCGAACCATGTCGCCGCCGTCGACGCCGACAAGTGCAACGGCTGCGGCAAGTGCGCCGCCGCCTGCCCCCTCAACGCCCTCGAACTCGTCCCCACCGGCGAACCCAAACCAGGCCGACCCAAACAACGCGTCCGCGTCGACCCCGAACGCTGCCTGCCCGCTCCGGACCATCCCGATCACCGATTCCGGAGCATCCCGATCACCGAT
>CAZMRP010000792.1:0-2687 GCA_964568275.1 uncultured Myxococcales bacterium | reverse complement strand
GCCGCCGCCCGCCGGAGCTGCGGCCCGAGCGACGCCCTGCGCGCGGGCTTCGAGCACGCCGCGATCGGCATCGCCTTCTCGGACCGGGAGGTGCGCTTTTTCGAAGTCAATCCGCGCTTTGCGGAGATCCTGGGCTACGACCGCCGGGAGCTGATCGGCCGCAGCTTCCGCGACGTCATCCACCCCGACGACCTGCCGGCCAGCCGCGAGCAGGTCCGCCGGATGCTCGACGACCGGCTGCCCGGCTTCTCCCTCGAGAAGCGCTACGTCCGCAAGGACGGCTCCCTGGTCTGGGGCCACGTCACGAGTTCCACGGTCCGCGATGCCGCGGACAACGTGCGCTTCGTGGTCGTCACCCTCGAGGACATCACCGAGCAGCGGCGGGCCGAGCAGGAGCAGCTGCGGCTGCGGGAGCAGCTGCAGCAGGCGATGAAGATGGAGGCCGTCGGCCGGCTCGCCGGCGGCGTGGCCCACGACTTCAACAACCTGCTCACCGCCATCCTCGGCAACGTCGACCTCGCGCTGCTCGACCTCGGCCCCGAGCATCCCCTGCGCACGACGCTCGAGGAGGTCAGCGCGGCGGCGGACCGCGCGGCCGAGCTGACCCGTCAGCTGCTGGCGTTCGGCCGCCGTCAGGTGAGCGCGCCGCGCACGCTCGACCTCAACGAGGTGGTCGACAGGCTGCGCCGGATGCTGACCCGCGTCCTCGGCGAGGACATCGACCTGCAGACCGCCCTCACCCGGCCCCTCGGGGCCGTCCACGCCGACCCCGGCCAGGTCGAGCAGTGCCTGGTGAACCTGGCGATCAAC
Source organism: uncultured Myxococcales bacterium (assembly GCA_964568275.1). Lineage (GTDB taxonomy): Bacteria > Myxococcota_A > Polyangia > DRWM01 > JAAZOP01 > JAAZOP01. Next base: position 1,877 of record CAZMRP010000792.1, on the reverse strand, counting down.
GCCCGGGACGCGATGCCGGCCGGCGGAAGCCTGCGGCTGTCGACCGCCGAGCGCACGCTGGACGAAGCGGCCTGCCGAGGGCTGCCGGGGCTGCGGCCCGGGCCGCACGTCGTGCTGTCGGTGGCGGACGACGGCGTAGGCATGACGCCCGACGTGCTGGCGCACGCCTTCGAGCCGTTCTTCACCACCAAGCCGGCGGGTCGCGGCACGGGTCTCGGCCTGGCCACCGTGTTCGGCGTGATGCAGCAGCACCGGGGCGGCGTGACCGTCGCCTCCTCCGCCGGGCAGGGGACCACCGTCTCGCTGCTCTTTCCGCGGGCGGCGGCCGAGGAATCGCCGGCGCCCGGACCGCGGCCGGACCTCCCGCTGCCGACGGGCACCGAGACCGTGCTGCTCGTCGAGGACGACACGCACGTGCGCGAGCTGGCCCGGCACATGCTGTGCCGGCTGGGCTACGACGTGCTGGTGGCGGAGGACGGACCGTCGGCGCTGCGGCTGGCCGCGAGCCACACCGGACCGCTCCAGCTGCTGGTGACCGACGTCGTGATGCCCGGCATGAGCGGCCGGGAGCTGGCCGACCGGCTGCGCGAGACCCGGCCGCAGGTCCGCGTGCTGTTCCTCTCGGGGTACAGCGAGGAGGTGATCAGCCGGCGGGGAGTGCTCGAGGCGGGGGTCAACCTGCTGCCCAAGCCGTTCACCGCCCAGCAGCTGGCCCGCCGGCTGCGGGAGGTGCTGGCCGACGGCCCGCCGGCCGAGGCCGGTGGCCGCAGGTCGTGATCCGCGGACTCGGCGGCGACACGCGACTCGGGACTTCCGGTCGACGCCGTCAGCGCTGCGGCGACGGACGCGTCCCGTCCCGTCGGAAGCGGAGGTAGTCGGCGAGGATCTCCCCGTGGTCGAAGGCCAGCGGCGACGGCAACGCGTCCGGCGGAAACACCCGCGCCTCGGCGGCGTCATCCGAGCCCCGCGGCACGCCGCTCGCCCGCCCCACGAACACCGTCGACACCGTGTGCTGCCGCGGGTCGCGGTCGGGCCGCGAGTAGACGTGCAGCAGCGCCGTCAGCTCGACCTCCAGCCCCGTCTCCTCGCGGACCTCGCGCACCGCCGCCGCCCCGAGCGGCTCGCCGTAGTCGACGAACCCGCCCGGCAGCGCCCAGCCCGGCGGCGGGTTGCGCCGCCGGATCAGCACGAGCCCGCCGTCGACCTCCACCACCACGTCCACCGTCGGCACCGGGTTGCGATACGTCTGCGGTCGTTCGTCCGCCATGCTCCGCTCCCGCCGCGCTAGCGGCCGCGCCACTCCCGCTCCGGCCCGTAGTCGGTGTGGACGAAGTTGGAGTGCCGGTAGGTCCCCAGGCCCCCGTGGTGCTTGCGCTTGAGCCACGCCGCCAGCCGCGGCAGCGCCACGCCCTGCAGTCGCCAATCGAGCGCCAGGCCCTTGCGATGGAAGCTCTCCGAAGCCACCTCGTGGCCCTTCTTGCGGAGTTGCTCGTTGAACTTCTCCGAGCGGAAGCCGCTGATCACCTCGATCACCGTGCCGTCCAGCGCCTCGGCCGCCGCGAGCAGCAGCGGCGCCAGCCGCGGGTCGAACTCGGTCGTCCGGCCCGTGGCCCGGCAGCGCATCAGCTGCGCGAAGGACCGCGCCCCGACCCGCTCGCCGAACACCGGCAGCGCGTCGGCGGTGTACAGGTGCACCAGGTGGACCCACGGCACCTCGCGCGTCCCGGGGCGGGCGCACCCTCCGGCGGCGCCGACCACTTCTTTCCGGGCTCCTTGGACGCCGCGAGGCCCGCCGGTGCCGCGACCGCCTCCGCCGCCGGGTCCGCATCCGCCGGGTCCGCATCCGCCGGGTCCGCACCGCCCGCCGCGACATCCGC
>CAZMRP010000791.1:0-2690 GCA_964568275.1 uncultured Myxococcales bacterium | reverse complement strand
CGTACCCCGCGGTCCGGCCCGGGTCCACAACGTCGGTGATGCCGCTACGCATCTTCTCCGCGGTCGGTTCCTCCACCAGAACCGCTGTGCTGCTCGCGCACCGCACCATCGTCATCCCGCGATGTCACATGAAGCTCCCCGGTCTTGGCGGGACTGCCTCCGTCCTTCGTCCGGCCCTCCAGGTCACCTTCCGGTTGCCGACTTCCTTCGGCCTTCTCAGTCCGCTTCTCCGTCCGATGCGCGGCGATGGCCCGAACCGCGCGGAAGCCGGCCCACCCGACCTGCAACCACATACCGATCAGCAGGACCGGGAGTAGGAGCAGGAGCGGAACAGCGACCACGATGGCCGCAGTGCGCCAACCAAGAGCGTGGAGAACCGAAGCAACCGACAGGTCGAAGACGAGGAGTAGTGCGCTCCATCCCAGGCACCCAAGCCTTGAGGTAAGACCGGTCGTTTGGGCAAGGCCTCGGCTGCTCGCCCGGGTCCGGTCCTTCTGTTCGGTCGGAAGCTGCTCGCTGGTGGTATCGCTTCCCGGTCTCTCCTGCGCGTGGTCGTGGCTCATTCTCAAAACCACTCGCAATCCCATTCCTGGTCGGCGTGAGCTTCGCACTGCTTGCTCAACAGCCTTGTCGGCCAGAAGACCTGGACACAGATGAACCAGCAACCGAAGGTCGCCATCGCCGAAGTCGGGTCGGCCGCTCCCATCGGGCAGAAGTACTTGCAGGCCGCGAAGGCAGTCGCTAGTGAGAGCGTCGGGATCGATTTGCTCGGCGCAACCATGCAGTCGAGATACGAACCAATCCAGTCCGCCGCACATGCATAGGTGTCGCGGACGGAGTCGTAGTTCGGCGCCGGGTAGTTCATCGGCCATCGGCCCTGGAAGTCCCAGCGGGCGACCGGCTGGTTCGCGGCGTAGGAGTAGGGTTGCAGGCGGCCGGCACGTGACTGCATGGCGGCCGCGACACCTGGCCGGACCGCAAGGATCGACGCAACCGACGAGGTCAGGTTGGGTTCGGCAACCGCGGGCTCCACCGACAGCAGCCGTCCGATGGCCGGGGCGTGAGTCCGCACCCCGGTGGCGACCAACGGCACACCACCGTCCCCCACCTGCCCCGGAAACCGCAGCGGCTGGGGCATCGTGGCGACGACCTCGTCCGTCGCCCCGAACGGCTCCATCCGGCCGTCCCAGACCACGGCGCCAGCGGAGTCCACCAGCTTCCGCGGCGTCGGCAGGTGGTCGTTCGCGTACCAGTACCACTGCCCGCCGCGACGCACCGCCAGGACGTGGTACCCCTCGATGTAGACGTACTCGGCCAGGACGTTGAGCGCTGGATCCGGCGAACTCCCCTCCGAACAATCGTGCTCCGCGATCAGCCGGTCGTAGAGGTCGTGCACGAACGTCGTGCATCGCGGCGTCGAAAGCGGGGCGCCCGCCTCGTCCACGTGCTCCACCCGCCGCACCCGCCGGAACTTCCAGTCGTACGCGTTCTCCTGCACCAGCGTCGTCGCGCAGCTCGAGCACGCCCCGGTCCGGTCCGCTCCGCAGCCGGCGGGATCGACGAGTCGCCGGATCGCCACGAGGCGATCCGCGGCATCGTAGTCGAGGCACAGGTCGTCGTAGCGGGTGGCGTTCCCCGACTCGTCGTAGGCCAGCACGTGGGACGAGCCGCCCGTCACCGTCGCCAGCCGACTCGTCCCCGGCTCGTAGGCGTACGTGGACGCCGTGCCGTCGCGCGTCTCGCTCAGCCGGTTCCCGGTCTTGTCGTAGGTCCAGTCCAAGTTCCCCCACCAGCCGTCCGCGCCGACCAGTCGATCCAGCGCATCGTGAGCGTACCCCGCGGTCCGGCCCGGGTCCACAACGTCGGTGATGCCGAGGATGTTCCCGGTCACGTCGTCGTAGGTGTACTCCAGGTCCAGGACGTCGGGCGTCGGGTCGCCGGCCGCCCCGAACTGGACCTGCTCGATCCGGCCCCGTGGTCCGCGAGTCAAGACGTACTCCATCCCGGGCCCCGTGCGGTAGCTGATGAGCAGGCCCGCGGCGGAGTAGGAGATCGCGTCTGCCAATGTGGTCGCCGCCGGGCCGGTCGCGACGACGCCCGTCACTCGGTCGGCGTCCGCATCCTGTCGCAGATGCCACAGGCGCAGGCCGGAGGGATAGGTCGCGAACTCGAGGTTCCCGAGGCTGTCGTAGTCGTACGTCGTCTCGAGGGTTCGTCCGTCCTGGGTGCGCCGCTCCCAGGTCGGGCGGTGCTCGTCGTCGTAGCCGAACTCGGTTCGGGCGCGCGGCGCCGGCAACGGGGTGCGCGGCCAGCCCTCGTACTCGGCAGCGGTGACGAGATCTCCCCGGGGGCCGTACGAGAAGCGGACGTACCACCTGGGCCGCGAGCCCCAGTTGGCCTGGTAGTCCGTCGCGGTCGGCCGACCGGCCATGTCGTAGGACCACGACCACCGGTCGCCGTTGGCCCGGTTCTGCAGCGTCAGCCGGCCGAGGCCGTCGTACTGGTAGGCATCCCCGCCCGAATCCGGGAGCGTGGCGGCCGTGACCTGCCGGTAGTCGGTGCCGCGGACACCCCAGCCATAGCGGGACTCCCGACCCTCGGCGTCGAGGACGGACGTCACCGCGGCGTCCGGTCGGTAGTCGTAGCCGGACTCGGGCTTCCGGTACCCGTAGGTGGTCGCCGCCGCCGAT
>CAZMRP010000790.1:0-2690 GCA_964568275.1 uncultured Myxococcales bacterium | reverse complement strand
CGCGGGTGCTGGCCCGCGACCCCGCCGTGCTGCTGCTCGACGAGCTGGAAGCGGGACTGCCCCAGGCGATGGCCGAGCGGCTGCTGGCGGACGTGCGGGCGGCGATCCACGGCCGCACCTGTCTGCTGGTGACGCACCGGCCCGACCTGCTCCAGCCGGACGAGGTGGTCTTCCTGTCGGCGGGCCGGGTGGCGGCGCGGGGCACGCACGAGGAGCTGGAACGGACGGTCGAGGGCTACCGCAGCCTGCTGGCGCATCGGCGCGGGGCGGCGGAGGAAGGCGGTGAGGCATGAGCGACGAGAAGGCGAAGGTGCTGGTCCACCATCCCGACGGACGGATCTGCGAGGTGCCGGTCGAGGTGCTCGAGCGCTACGTTGCGCCGCCGGAGCGCGTGCAGGAGCTGCGCCGGCAGGCGGGGGCGGCGGTGCCCGACGGCGTGGCGCCGGAGGAGCACGCGGTGCAGGGCGAGCACGAGGTGGTGCTGCCGAGCAGCGGCCAGAGCGTGGTGTTCAACTTCTACCTGGGCCCGCAGGCGCGCGTGGCGCTGCACCAGCCGGAGCCCGCCCAGGCCGCGGCGGCCCAGGGCGCGGACGTCGAGGGGTACCACATGGACCTCGACGCGGTCGGGACGATGACCTCCCACGGCGAGTGGCGCGTCGGGCCGTACATCGACCGTTCCGGCCGGCCGGCCTTCGGCCCGCACAGCCACGACCCGATCACCGGCAACGCGCAGTAGCGTCGGCGGGCGGCTCACTCCCCGTCGGCGACGAGCTGGGCGGGGTCCGCGCGATGGTTGGTGGTGGGCGAGGTGAACGGCGCCGTGCGCGCCGGCCCGTCCGCCACGAACAGCTCCTGCGCCGCGCATTCGGGACAGCCCGCCACGCGCAGCCGGCCGCGGAGCTGCACCAGATCGTCCGAGCCGGGCAGCACGAGGTACACGCCGGGCACCAGGGGGCTGGTGCGGCGGGCGCTCATCGGCCGGCGGAAACCCCACACCGGGTCGTGCACCGTGACCTGCGCGTGGTACAAGCCGTCGGCGCCGACGCGGCACGAGGCGGCCGAGACGATCAGGCCGTCGCGAAACGCCGGGTAGAGCTCGAACACCTCGCGAAAGCGGTCCGCCAGATCGCCGAACGGGCGGCGGTAGGCGGTGTCGGCCTGCGGAGCGCCGTGCCCGACGTTGTCGTTACGCCAGCGGACGGCGAAGTTGAGGTGCTCGAGCAGGTCCTTGGCCTGCGCCGGACGTCCCTCGGCGTCGCGCAGGAACAGCGTCGCCGCCGAACGCGGGCCCAGGTCGGTCCGCGTCAGCGCCCCGCGCGCCGCCTGGATCCACTCGCCCATCGACAGCTTCGACTTCCCGAGCAGCGGCTGCAGCGACGGCGTCGGCGGGCCGGCCGCCAGGTCGACGAACGTCACCAGCCGCGCCAGGTACTCGAAGCCCGACACCAGGTGGCAACAGCGGAGGAAGTGCGACGCCTCGGCCTGGGCCTGGCCCAGGAAGACCCACAGCGGGAACAGGAAGCTCTCGCCCCCGTGGGCGGGGCTCGAGCCGAGCGGGAAGGTCCGGAGCAGGAAGTTCGAGCCCAGCAGCGCCACGTCGCCCGGTCGCAGCGGAACATCCCTGCCCGGAGGGATGATCTGGTTGTTGACCGCCGTGCCGTTGGTCGAGTTCAGGTCGCGAATCGACAACGCCGAGCGGCCGCGCGGCCGGACCTCGGCGTGGCGGCGCGAGACGCGATCGGACTGGATCGTCACCTCGCAGTCCGGATCGCGGCCCAGGGCGATCGTGCCGACCGACGGCACCACCATGCACTGGGCCTCGAGCGTCTCGAGGTCGACGATGAGCAGCGCCGGCTGGAAGTAGAAGCGCCTGAGCGCGTCGAACTCCAGCGACTGGCCGACGAGCCCGAAGGCGCCGTCGTCGTCGGGAGCCTGGAGGTACTGGGTCTTCAGGTCGCGTCCCGCCGTGCCCGCGCTCTCGCCGTCCCCGACCCGGATCAGGATTCGACCCATGGCGCGGAGAGTACCGCGGGGGGGCGCGCGAGGGCAATCGGCCGTGATAGGATGCCGCCTCGTGAGCGACGGCGACCCCGGCATTCCCTGTCCCGCCTGCGGCGAGGAGCTGCCTCCCGGCGCCCGGTTCTGCGGCGGTTGCGGCCGTCCGCTGACCGGACCGTCGCCGGGCATGGTGGCGTGCCCGCTGTGCCGGACCGAGGTGCCCGAGCACGCGCGCTTCTGCGGCGCCTGCGGCCAGCCCCTCGGGTCATCCGCCTCGGCGTTCATCGACCCGACGCCCTCGCTGCCGGCGGGCATGGTGCAGGTCCCCCTGCTGCACGGTCTGGTGGCGACCCCGGAGAGCCCGGCGCCGGAGCCGGCCCCGGCGGCGCGCACGACCGCCCGACACGGCACGCTCGAGCACGACGCGACCGAGACGACCATGGAGCTGGTCGACGAGGTCGAACCCACGGAGCCGGGGACGGTGCGGTTCGAGGAGTTCGCCGTCCACGTCGACCTCGATGACGAAGAGACCACGCTGCAACTGACGAACGCCGACGCGATCGCCGCGGGCGGGGAGCACGAACGGGCGGTACGCCTGCTGCTCGAGTCGCACGGCCTGCGCCCCGGAGAGCCCCGCGTCCGCGAGCGGCTGGCGCGCTTCGGCCACGCGCTCGGCCGGGTCGTGGCCGAGC
>CAZMRP010000789.1:0-2691 GCA_964568275.1 uncultured Myxococcales bacterium | reverse complement strand
CTGCGGCAGGCGGAGTGGCTCGAGCGGTCGCTCGAGGCGCTGCGTCGGCGGCTCGAGGAGCTGCAGCCCGCGCCGGAGTCGAAGCCCGCGGAGTAGCCGGGTTCCGGCCGAGGGCGGGGTGGCTACGGTCGACCCGCGCGCGTGTCTCGGCTGCGGGGCTTGGGTGCCCGAGTGTCCGGCGCGGCGATCTCGCAGCCGGCCCTCGAGCGTCGTTGAGGCCGGGCCGGGTGCAGGGGTACAGGGTGTCGAACGGGGTCGACCGGGGAAGGCGTGGGCGCGCGGCTGGCGTGGTGGTGACGGACCCCGAGGGGGTGTCGCGGGTGGTCTCGGAGGGGGGCGGGATGGGGCAGTTCGGCCCGCACGTGCGGAAGGTCTCGCGACGGGTCGAGGGGACTTCCGGCGCTCGATCTGTGCTATAGCGTGCCGGCGGAGGAGGCGTTGCGATGGCCACGAACCCGCAGGAGACGCCGGAACCCGACCTGGAGAGCCTGGCGGCCGAGCTGCCGGGACCGGTGCTGTACTACAACGAGCTGGTGCTCGAGCACTTCACGCGGCCGCGGAACGTCGGCGCGTTGCCGCCGGCGGAGACCGACGGTTTCGGGCTGGTCGGGGATCCGACGTGCGGCGACCAGCTCAAGCTGTGGATCGCGGTCCGCGGCGGCCGCATCGCCCGCATCGGCTTCAAGTCGTTCGGCTGTCCGGGGGCGATCGCGACGAGCAGCATGCTGACGGAGCTGGCGCAGGGGCGGACGCTCGACGAGGCCAGGAAGATCACCGACGACGACGTGATCGAGGCGTTGGGCGGGATCCCCGAGCGCAAGCGGCACTGCTCGCTGCTGGGGGTCCGCGGACTGCAGGCGGCGCTGTCGGATTGGGAGGCGCGGCGGGCGGGGGACGGGACAGCGCAGGACCGGTGATCTACCTCGACCACAACGCCACGACGCCGCTGGACCCGCGCGTGCTCGAGGCGATGCTGCCGTTCCTGCGCGGAGCCTGGGGCAACCCGTCGAGCCCCTACCGCTTCGGCCAGGAGGCGCGGACGGCGGTGGAGCGGGCGCGGGGCCGGGTGGCGGAGTGCCTCGGCTGTCGGCCGGCCGAGGTGCTGTTCACGGGCGGGGGGACCGAGGCGGACAACCTGGCGTTGCGCGGCGTCGTGCGCGCGCTGCGCGGTCGCGGCCGGCACGTGGTGACGAGCGCGATCGAGCATCCGGCGGTGCTGCGCACCTGCGCGGCGCTGGAGGGGGACGGCTGCCGGGTCAGCTACGCGCCGGTCGATCCGGACGGAGTGGTCGACCTGGCGGCCGTGGAGCGGGCGTTCGGGTCGGAGACCGTGCTGCTGAGCGTGATGCACGCCAACAACGAGACCGGCGTGGTCCAGCCGTCGGCGGAGTTGGGGGCGCTGGCCCGCGCGCGTGGTGTTCCGTTCCACGCGGATGCGGTGCAGACGGCGGGGAAGCTGCCCGGCCGGCTCGCGACGCTCGGCCCCGACCTGCTGTCGCTGTCGGCGCACAAGTTCCACGGGCCGAAGGGGGTCGGCGCGCTGTTCGTCCGCGCCGGCACGCCGCTCGACCCGCTGCTCACCGGCGGGGAGCACGAGCGCGGGTTGCGGGCCGGGACGGAGAACGTGGCCGGGGTGGTGGGGCTGGCCGAGGCGCTGGTGCTGGCGTGCGAGGCGGCGGAGTCCGAGGCGGTGCGGCTGGCGGCGCTGCGCGATCGACTGGAGCGCGAGTTGCTGGCGGCGGTGCCGGGCGCGCGGGTCCACGGGGCGGGTGCGCCGCGGGTTCCGAACACGACCAACCTGGCCTTCCCCGGGGTCGACGGCGAATCGGTGGTGGTGGCGCTCGACCTGCGCGGCATCTGCGTGTCGACGGGTTCGGCCTGCTCCACCGGCGATCCCGAGCCGTCGCACGTGTTGACGGCGATGGGCTCGAGCCCGCGGGACGCCCAGAGTTCGGCGCGGTTGTCGCTCGGCCGGGAGACGCGGGTCGAGGAGCTCGACGTCGTGGTGCGGGCGCTGGTCGAGGTGGTGGCGCAGCTGCGGGCGATCTCCAGCCTGTAGGCTTCGCGGAACGGGCGGTGGCGATGGGACCGGCAGCACGCTCGCACGTCTACGGCCCCGTCTGGTCGCGGCGCCTCGGACGCTCGCTCGGCATCGACCTCATCCCCTACAAGATCTGCAGCTACGACTGCATCTACTGCCAGCTCGGGCGGACCACGTGCCGGACGGTGCGGCGGCGCGAGTACGTTCCGGTGGGCGAGGTGCTGGCCGACGTGCGACGCGCCCTGGCGGCCGGGCCGACGCCGGACTTCCTGAGCCTGGCGGGTTCGGGGGAGCCGACGCTGCACGCGGGGCTGGGCGAGCTGATCGCGGCGCTCAAGCGGCGCACGACGGTCCCGGTCGCGGTGCTGACCAACGGCTCGCTGCTCGGTCGGCCGGAGGTGCGGCGGGAGCTGGCGCTCGCCGACCTGGTGCTGCCGTCGCTCGACGCGGGCGACGCGCGGATGTTCCGGCGGGTGAACCGGCCGGACCCGTCGTTGCGCTTCGCCGAGGTGGTCCAGGGGCTGGCGGAGTTCACCGCGGGGTTCACGGGTGCGGTGTGGCTCGAGGTGTTCCTGCTGTCGGGCTGGACGACGACGCCGGCGCAGGTGGCGCGGCTGGCGGCGCTGGCCCACGCGATCGGGCCGACGCGG
>CAZMRP010000788.1:0-2694 GCA_964568275.1 uncultured Myxococcales bacterium | reverse complement strand
TCCTCGGGCGCCGCCGCGGCCGCCTCGCCGCCCGCTGCCCCGGCGCCCGCCGCCTCGGCGCTCGCCGCCCGGCTGCTCATGAAGTCGTCGTAGTACGCGCTGATCTCCTCGTGCAGCTTCTTCAGCTGCTTGACCCGCGCGACCCACTCGTCGGTCAGCTGCACCTCGGTCTGCAGCACCGCCAGCGCCAGCCCGGCCTTGGTGCTCTTGTCGGGGTCGGTGCCGGGCTTCAGCGGCGTGATGATGTCGACCAGCAGGCTGCCGAACTTGTCCCAGATCACCTCGTAGTTGAAGCCCCACTGGAACCCCGAGCCCGGGCGATCCGGGTCGGCGCCCTTGTTGCAGGCGGCCCGGCCGGGCGCCCAGCCCTGGTCGCGATACTCGCGCAGCAGCCCTTCCTTCTCGGCGCACGCCACCGACAACGTCGAGCCGCAGGGGAGGCGCATCAGGTCGAGCCGGTCGTTCTTCCCCAGACCCGCCAACTCCGGCAGCTTGGCGGCCACCGCGTCGTCCATGTCGACGTTGATCGTCCGCAGCAGCTCGTCGATCACGATGTCGCGGTTCTCCGGGGACAGCGCGGCGATGTGCACCAGCGCCCGGCGGGCGTACGGGAACAGGAAGAAGTCGCCCTGCATGAACAGGCCCTCGACCAGGGCCGGGGCGACCTGCCGCACGAAGTCGGGCGTCAGGAACGGCGCGATGTCGTCGAGCGCGTCGGCGGCGGCGCGGTTGAGGTAGAAGTCCTGGAAGAAGAACGACTCGCGCAGGGCGTCCAGCAGCACCGGGACGCCGGCGTTCTGGGCGCCCTTGCCGACATCGCTGGCCATCAGCTGGGCGGTGCCCTGGATGCACGACAAGAGCAACTGCTCCTGGTCGGCCACCGGGCTCTCGCGACCCTGCATGCGCACCGTGCGCTCCTTGCAGCCCCAGGTCTGCCGCACCGCCTGCGACACCTCGCGCAGCTTGGTCACCGCGGTGTCGATCTCGCCGGCATCCAGCAGCGGCTTGTCGCCCACCGGCGGCTTCATCAGGCCCGCCACCGTATCGACGATCAGCGAGGCCTGCGCGGGGTCGTCCTGCTTGTCCTTGAACCGGTCCAGCGCCGGCAGGAAGACCTCGTTCAGCACCTTCTTGCGCAGCCCGGGATTGGTCGTGTAGCCGATGGTGCGCGTCAGCACGGAAATCACGCGCGTCTGCACCAGGGGGTTGCCCTCGGACCGCTTGTAGGCGCCGATCAGCCCGTCCGTGGCGCGCGACGCGTAGTCGCCCACCGCCGCGGCCTGCGCCTTCTCGTCCAGCTGCAGACGCTCGTCGAGCATCTTGCGCAGGCGCTCCAGCGCATTCTCGGTTTCGACCGGATCCTCCAGCCGCTCCGCCTGGTAGGCCGGGTCGCTCTCGTCGGTGCAACCCCACAGCGCGGCGACCGCCAGCAGTGCATAGACTCCCCGCCCGCGCGTGATCAACGGTGCTCGCATCCCATCCTCCTCGGTGCGCGAGAGCGCCAGCCAGACCGGCCGGGCCCCCGCCGTCCGTCCCCGGAGCGGGCACGACTCTAGTGGAGGCCTTCCGCAGGTGTCAAGGACGGACGCCGCCTGCCGTTTCGTGGACTTCCCCCGTCCCTTCGTCTATCGTCGCCGGCCGTGGGCCTGCTGGGGGCCATCCTGGGCCAGAAGTACAAGATCCGCCGCCGGATCGGCGAGGGCGGGATGGGCACCGTCTGGGAGGCCGAGCACACGCTGATCGGCCGCCGCGTCGCGATCAAGACCCTGCGCCCCGAGTTCGCACACAACGCCGACGTCGTGACCCGCTTCCACCGCGAGGCCCAGGCCGCCAGCCGGATCGGCCACGTCAACATCACCGAGGTCACCGACCTCGGGGTCACCGAGCAGGGCGCCCCCTACATCGTCATGGAGTACCTCGAGGGAGAATCCCTGGCCCGGCTCTTCGAACGGGAGCAGACCCTCCCCGTCGCGCGGGCCGCCGACATCATCGGCCAGACCCTCGGAGCCCTCGCCGCCGCCCACGCCAAGGGGATCATCCACCGCGACCTCAAGCCCGAGAACATCTTCCTCATCGACCACGGCGGCCGGGCCGACTTCGTCAAACTGCTCGACTTCGGCATCTCCAAGTTCCGCTCCCCCGCCGGCGGCGACCAGCGGATCACCACCACCGGCGTCGCCCTCGGCACCCCGTACTACATGGCGCCCGAACAGGCCGCCGGCCGGTCCGACTGCGATCACCGCGTCGACCTCTATGCCGCCGGCGCCCTGCTCTACGAAGCGATGGCCGGCCGGTCCCCGTACCAGGGCTCCAACTACAACGCCCTGCTGGCCCAGATCGTCACCGCCGACCCGCCGCCCGTCTCGAACTTCCGCCGGGACCTCGAGCCCGAGTTCGTCGCGGTGATCGAGCGCGCGATGCGCCGTCGCCCGGCCGACCGCTACCCCGACGCCGCCTCGATGCTCCGCGCGCTCCTGCCGTTCGGCGCCCGGCGGACGCCGTTCGAGCAGCCGAGCGGCGAGGCCGCGGACGTCGCGGACACCGTGCGGGCCGCTCCCCCCGTCCTCCTCCCGGGCGCCACGCCGGCCCCCGACCGTCCCACGTCCGGTGCACGCTCGCCGGCGCCCCGGACCGACCCCGGCGACGTCGCCGCTCCGAACCCCCACCGGCCCGTCCGCTACGCGGCCACGGGGC
>CAZMRP010000787.1:0-2704 GCA_964568275.1 uncultured Myxococcales bacterium | reverse complement strand
TGCCGCAGTTCTTCCTGATCGCGCGGCAGGCGATGACCGACATGCCGTTCGTGGCGCCGCTGACCGTCGGCCTGTGCTTCCTGGCGCTGGCGCTGGGGGAGCGAGACGACCGCCCGGCCGTCGGGACCTCGCTGCTGGGCGGCCGGCTGCGCGTGTCGTCCTACCACGTGCTGCTGGTGGCGATCACCCTGGTCGCCCTGCCGCAGGCGCTGACCGTGCTGACGCACAACAAGGCCCGGACGCTGGCGGTATTCAACGCCAACGCTCCGGCGTACGAGGTGGAGCGGGTCGCGCGCGACCCGATGATCACGAACGACGTCCTGCTGTGGGGCTCGCTGGGGCAGACCGAGGACGGCCACGACCACTGCGTCGATCTGGACTGCTCGCGGCAGCCCGGTCGTCCGAACGCGGCGCAGGTCAACGACAAGCTGCGGCCCGAGGTGAAGATCGCGTATCCGCTGCCGGCGCCGTTCCGGGGGCGGACGCACCTGGTGTGGGGCCTGGTGTTCGTCGCGCTGTGGGCCGGCGCGCTGGCGATGGTCTCGCGGAAGACCTCGCGGTCCGTCGACGGCCCGACCCAACGGGACGTGTATCTGTACGGGTTCTACCTGGCGGCGGCGGTGGCCACGCTGGCCAAGGGGCTGCTGGGGTTCGCGATCCCGGGCCTGATCGTCCTGCTGTACCTGGCGGTCTCCGGCGAGTGGCGGGAGCTCAAGCGGCTGCGCATCGTGCGCGGGCTGGTGGTGTTCCTGGCGGCGGCGGGGCCCTGGTACACGATGATGATCGTGCGCCACGGCAACCAGTGGTTCCAGCAGTTCATCGTCCACGACCACTTCAAGCGCTCGACCAGCGGCGTGCACGGCGACCGCGGGGCGCTGGGCTACTTCGTCCAGCAGCTCGGCATCGGCACGTTCCCGTGGGCCGCGCTGCTCCCGGCCGCGCTGTTCGCACTGCTGTGGCTGCGCTGGGAGCGCCGGGAGCCGAACCGGCCGTCGGAGGGCGAGCGCGTCGCGCTGTTCGCCACGCTGTGGGGCCTGGCGATGTTCGCGTTCTTCACCGCCAACTCCACCAAGTTCCACCACTACGTCTTCCCGGCGCTGCCCGGGTTCGCCCTGTGCCTCGGCCTGCTCGTCGATCGGATGCTCGACAGCCGCCACCGCTGGGTCCCGATCGTCACCCTCGGGTCCCTGGCGTTCTTCGCCTTCGTGGCCCGCGACCTGACGACGACGCTCGGCACGCGGATCCGGGGTTACGAACGGCTGATCCAGCTGTACATGTACAAGTACGACCGCATCTGGCCGGACCCCAAGGTGTTCGGCGAGTTCCTGGACTATTCGACGGAGATGATGGTCTTCGCCGCGATCTTCGGCGTGCTGCTGCTGCTGCTGCTGCCGCCGCCGCGGGTCGGCAGCCCGTGGCTCGCGCGGCTCGCGCAGTCGAGGCTCCCCGCGTGGGTCCGCGGGCTGCTGGAGCATCCGCGGCGGATCGTGATGGCGCTGTTCTGCGCCGCCGCGGTGAGCTGGGCCGGCTTCGGCCTGCACATCTACTTCAACCAGATCTCGCCGCACTGGTCGGAGGGCTACCTGGTCAAGCTGTACTACGAGCTGCGCCGCGGCCCGGACGAGCGGCTGATCGCCTACTCGCTCAACTGGCACGGCGAGAACTGCTACACGGCCAACCGGGCCAAGATCCTGATGACCGAACACGGCTTCCAGCGCGACTGGGACGACTTCCCCGAGTGGCTCAAGCGGCACCAGGGGCGCGAGTACTACTTCATCCTCGGCAAGGGCGGCGCCGAGGGGCTCAAGACCAAGCTCAACTCGGCGATCCCCGGCGCGGGCAAGACGGTCGAGGTGGTGAGCGGCAACCTGAGCAACAAGTACGACCTGGCGCGGGGGCGACTGTGCGCGCCGGAGAACTGCCCGCCGGAGCCGTCGCCGCGCAAGCCGTCGCCGTGGGCGCTGCCCCCGAAACCGCCCTCGAGGGTGCCGGCCGAGCCGACCCGCGAATCGATCGCCCCCTGAGATGAGGACGCTCGCCGCCGCGGCGCTGCTCCTGCTCGCGCAGCTCGCGTGCGGCGGCCACCAGATCAGCAGCTGGTCGCCGTCGGGCTCGCTGGAATGGGACGAGTCTCCGGAGGACGACGAGTCGTCGGACGCCGGAGCCGACGCCCCTGCCGACGCCCACGCCGACGCCCACGCCGACGGCGAGGAACCGGGGAGTCCGGGGACTCGACCGTGGCCCGACGGCGGGGGCGGCGCCTCCGATCCCGGCGCGGTGCTGACGCGCGCCGACCAGCGGTACGCCGCCGGCGACATGCCGGGGGCCTTGGCCGGCTACGGCGTGGTGTTCGCCACCGGCACGCACGCGCAGCAGACGCACGCCCTGCACCGGATGGCCTGGTGCGAGCAGCACCAGGGGCGGGTCGCCGCCGGCGTGGAGCGGCTGGTCCAGCTGC
This sequence comes from uncultured Myxococcales bacterium, assembly GCA_964568275.1. Classification (GTDB taxonomy): domain Bacteria; phylum Myxococcota_A; class Polyangia; order DRWM01; family JAAZOP01; genus JAAZOP01. Next base: position 246 of record CAZMRP010000787.1, on the reverse strand, counting down.
TGGCGCTCACCGATCCGCCGGGCGACGACGACGAACGGCGGCGGCGGCGGGAGGCGATCCACGATCTGGTGACGTTCGAGGCGCTGCGCGCCGACACCACGCCGGAGGAAACCGTCGGCCGGCTGGAGCGCGCGCTGCCGGAACCGGAGCGGCGGGAAGCGCTGGAGCGACTGGTCGAGCAGTACGAGGCGGGCGGCCGGGCGGCGGAGGCCGCGACGGTGCGGGCCCGGCTGGCGCCGGCGGCGC
>CAZMRP010000786.1:0-2708 GCA_964568275.1 uncultured Myxococcales bacterium | reverse complement strand
CCGCGAGCGGCCCGGAGCGCGCGGCGACGGGGCCGGGCGACGCGCGCAGCCCGACCGAGCGCGAGGTGCTCGCGGGGCCCTGGGGGGTGCCGTGGGGCGGCGGCGAGGGGCGTACCCCGGGAGCCGACGCCGACGCGAAGCTCGACCCGGACGCGCTGCCGTACCGCGGCGGCGACGACCCGCTGGTGGCGATCGTCGAGTTCGGGGACTACGAGTGCGAGTTCACGCGCAAGGTCGAGCGCACCTTGGCGCGGCTGCTCGGGCGGTTCGGCGGCGACGTGCGGGTGGTGTTCGTGCACAACCCGCTGGCGATCCACGACCACGCGCGACTCGCCGCGCGGGCGGCCGAGGCGGCGCGGCGCCAGGGGAAGTTCGGAGAGATGCACGAACGGCTGCTCGAGGCGAACGGCCGGGTCGATGAGGCCGCCGTGGTGCGCTTCGCGCAGGACCTGGACCTCGACACCGCCCGCTTCCGCGCGGACCTCGACGGCTGGGCCAAGGACGCGGTCGCCGGCATGACCGCCTTCGCCAAACGGCACGGCATCAGCGGCACGCCGCACTTCGTGATCGGCGGCCGGGTGGTCGAGGGGGCCCGTCCCGAGGAAGTCTTCGCCAAGGTCGTGGAAGCGGCGCTCGAGGACGCGCGCGGTCGGCTCGCCGCCGGCAAGTCGCGCCGCGACGTCTACGGCGAATCGGTGGCGTTCCTCGGCGGCGGCTGACCGCACGAACCGGCGACCGGGATCGCCCCTTGACGGAGCTCGAAAGCCGGAACAGGCTTCGGATCGTGTCCGGAGCTGTGGAACCGCGCTCGGCGCTCCTCCCGGCCACCGGTCGGAGGAACACTCGACGGAGGCAGGGAAGATGAGGGGAAAGACGCACGGATTCGCACCAGCGGTGGCGGCGCTGGCGTGGCTGGCGGCGGGCTGCGGCGTGGTGGATTCCGACGAGGTCGAGACCGACGAGATCTGGGCCTACTTCACGGTGGACCACCGGGTGGACGACAGCGTGCGGGCCTGGGCCGAACTGCGCCGGGGCGGCCCGCTCGGCTACGTCCTGAACCTGACGAGCGGCGACCACGTGGAGTGCAACGGCGTGCGCCTGACCGAGTACGAGGAAACGGTGACGGACTACCACTGGTCCGAGGCGGCCGTGCCGATGGCCGTCGACGGGCGCTACCGCTTCGCGCTCGTCCGCACGGACGGAAGCGCCTCGGCGTCCCTGGAGATGGGTGCGCCGCCGACGATCCTCTCGACCGATCCGCCGGACGTGATGAACTACTCCGACGCGCTCACGGTCCGCTGGGACGCCACGCAGGCCGCCACCGGAGTGGACATCCGGGTCCAGGGCGATTGCATCAGCGAGGTGCTGGCCGACAACGAGACCGACGACGGCGAGCACACGTTTCCCCGACTCACCGGAATGACGGGACGAGACCCCTGCACGATCACCGTGCGGGTCATCCGGGCGCACTCGGCCTGGGTCCGGGGCGGGTTCGGGGGCGGGCTGATCGAGCTCAATCGCGAGGCGGCCGCGACGCTGGTCTACGAGCCGCTGTGACGCGCGACCGCGGCAATCCTGTGGACGCACCGGCCGCGCGATGGTACGAACATCGCGAGGAGTGCTCCGATGCGTCAACGACGAGCCCGATCCGGCCGCCGGCACCTCGTGCTCGCGTGGGCCGGCTGTGCCGTCCTCGGCTGCTACCAGAGCTGGAGCGACGAGGCCGACTCGAGCGTCCCGGAGGACGGAGCCGCCGACCGGGTCGATGACGCGCGCGCCGACGACGCCGCGGTGGAGGATCTCGGCCCCGACGACGTCGCTCCCGAGGCCGAGGTCTTCCCGACGTGCCCGCCGGAGCCCGGCGACGGTTCGTGGCTCTCGTTCTCCGTCGACGACGAGCCGTACGAGGCCGTCGACGTGTCGCTGAGCTGCGAGGTGGCCGAGGTCACTTCGCTCTCCGCCGACACGACCGCCGTCGTCCTGCGCTGCCACGATCCTTCGGGCTACCCGCTGCACCGCATCACGATCCGCGCCAACCCGCACCCGCCGCTGGCGCACCTCGCGGGCCGCCTGGTCCAGTTCCGCCACGTGGCGGAGACGTGGTTCGAGTGGACCGAGCGGCACGTCCTGCTGCGGCAGACCGATGCCGCGGGCACCCTCCTCCTGGCCGGCATCGACTCCGAGAACCTCAGCCCCCGGGAGATCGCGGCCTCCGACTGGTACCGCCCGTACTCGGTCGAGCTGGCCAGCGGGGTCTGCCCGGTGCTGCCCGACCCGTGCGGAACCCGCGAGCGCCTGGCGCTGGACGTCTCCCTCGGCGCCGCCGCGGGGCGCGTCTTCGACGGCTACCAGCAGACGATCGGCACGCCCGGCCGGCTGTGGGTCCACGTCGGCGTCGCCTCCCGCTACCACGAGATGACCTGCGTGGACCTCCCGCGGGCGTACTACCAGGCGCTGCTCGTGCTGCTCGCGGACGATTGAGCGCCCCGCCTCAGGACGAACGCCGACGTCGCCGAGCCGCCGCTGCGAGCAGCGCCGCCGCCAGCGCGAGCGCGGCACCCCGACCGGCCGGGCTCGCTCCGGGAACGGCGCAACCGCAGCCGCCGCCGTCGTCCGACCCGGTCCCGCCGTCGAAAGCGACGTCGAAGCCGCCGTCGCCGCCGCAGACCGGCTCGCCGAGGCAGACCCCCGCGCGGCAGGTGTCGCCC
>CAZMRP010000785.1:0-2715 GCA_964568275.1 uncultured Myxococcales bacterium | reverse complement strand
TATCTCGTTGTTACATCCCAACCGAAGCGACCCCACCGGGATTCGAACCACGATTCCGGGATGCGGAAATTCATCAGCATGACGGAGCCTTGGCCCGCATCCCCTCGAGTCGGTTCGGAATCCCCATCCCATCCGTTGCCGTGCTGTTCCGTCCCGTTCCGCCCTGGGATGCAGAGTCACGGCAACCTGACGGCAACCGAAACCGCCTCCGGCACCGGGATTCCATCCCGGAGCACGGTAACGGTCACGGCAACCTGACGGCAACGCGAAAACGGCTCGGAGGCCGATGGCGCCGACGTTTGCGCCGTTGCCCGCGACAGGAGAGACGACGATGAACTGGTGGCATGGCAACCGCGGACCGACCTACCCCACCGCCGCCGGGCACCTCCGGTGTCCGGTCTGCGGGAAGGTCTCGCCGGTGGAGCGCTTCGACGAGGAGGTCGTCGAGCGGCACGTCCTGGAGCGGCTGGAGCGGGTCTCCTACGGCGGCCGCGTCGGCTTCCGCTGGGAGCGCAACCTCGACCTGACCGACGACGACTGGGTCGCCCTGCAACGCAGCCTGCTGGCCGCCCTGCGGCGGGTGCGGGATGCCGCACGGGAAGCGGGGGCGGAGGTCGTGGACGAGGACGAGGAGGAGAGCGATGGGATGAACTGGTAGGTGAGGACCTGAGGGCCGTCGATGTAGGCGCAGGACCTCGTGCGGCAGGGGCACCGGCAAGTCGTGGAAACGGACCGGAGCCGGCCGGCCTTGTTCCCGCCGAACCGCGAGGCGTATCCTCGTCGGGCGTGGACGAGCGGACCATCCGGTACTACGACGACAACGCCGCCGAGGTCGCCGCGCGGTACGAGGCCGGACCAAGCCCCATTGCGAAGTACCTTCGACTCGCCTTTCCTGCCGGCGCCCGCCTCCTGGACATCGGCGCCGGTTCGGGACGGGACATGGCGCACCTCGTCCGAGAAGGCTACGTCGCCTACGGCGTCGAGCCCAGCGCCGCGATGCGCGCGGTCGCGCTCGAGCGACATCCCGAGCTGACGGAACGGCTGTTCGCCGGGCAGCTTCCCGACGCGATTCCCGAGTTGCCGGGATTGAAGGGACCGTTCGACGGGATCATCTGCTCCGCCGTGCTGCAGCACCTGGAGCGCGGCCGGATCTTCGATGCGACGTATGCCCTGCGTGACCTCCTGGTCGAGCGCGGCCGCGTTCTCGTCGCCGTCCCCCTTGCTCGTCCTGACGTCGGGGACGACTCCCGGGATGCCGACGGCCGGCTCTTCAGCGGCGTGACTCCGGACGAGTTGGAGTTGCTCTTCGAACGGGTCGGATTCGCCTCGATCGGCCGGTGGGTCGACGAGGATGCCTTGGGCCGCTCCGGCATCCAGTGGTCGACCATGCTCCTGGAGCGGCGCACGGCGTTCGGAGCGCGGCCGCTGGACGCGATCAAGTCCATTCTCAGCCTGCAGGAGCGAAAGGTCGCCACGTACAAGCTGGCCCTTCTTCGGGCGCTCTGCGACATTGCGTTGACCCAGTCCCACCGAGCGGTCTGGCGGTCGGACCGCCGGGTCGCGGTGCCCCTTGCCGCGGTGGCGGAGCGGTGGGTCCTGTACTACTGGCCGCTCTTCTCGACTCGGGTCTTCCTGCCCCAGATGAACGGCGAAGCGGAAAGCGGCCGGCACCGTCTGGCGTTCGCATCGGAGCTGAACGCCCTCATCGAGGCCTACCAGCGTGCCGGCGGGATGAGCGCCTACGCCGTCGACCGGCGCGGTGGAGCGCTGCCGGCCGCGGCTGCCAAGCCGCACGCTGCGCTCATGCGCAAGATGCACCGAGCGATCGTCGAAGGTCCCGTGACCTTCGTCGGTGGTGCCCGCGGGCAACGCCTGTTCGACTACGAGCGAGGAGGCTGGATCCTCGTGCCGGCGGAGCTCTGGCGCGAGCTGGCGCTGCTCGGCTACTGGATCAGGGATGCGCTGGTCCTGCGGTGGGCCGAGCTGGTGAGCCGCCTGTCCCGCGGCGAGGTGCCGGCGAGCGCTGTGGTCGTCCATCTCATGGCGCATCCGCAGGAGAACCGGGAGACCGAGGAGGCGAAGGAGGTCTACCGTCGCACGTCCGGCCTCAGGTGCGTCTGGACGGATCGGCTGCTATCGCCTGGCACGCTCCACGTGGATCATGTCATCCCCTTCTCCATTTGGCGCAACAACGACCTGTGGAATCTGCTCCCCTCGTACGGGCCGGCGAACAGCCAGAAGTCCGACAAGTTGCCCGAGCGTCGCCTGCTCATCGAGCGCCGGCCGGCCATCCTCGACTGTTGGGAGTTGACCCGCTCGGCGTTGCCGCGCCGTTTCCTCGCCGAGGCGGCGGCGCAGACGGGTCAGGCGGACCCGACGCCGACGTCGCTGTTCGACGTCCTGCTCGAATCCGTCGAGGTCACCGCCCTGCAGCGGGGAACGGACCGCTGGGCTCCGCGACCCTGAGGTATCGGTTCCAGCGGCAGGAGGCCCCGCCAGACGTGAGGCTGGAGTTCCTCACCCTCGGGATCGATCACCACGGACAGACCGTCCAGGGCCGATGCGAACTGTTCGACCCAGGAGAGCCGGCCAGGTGGCGCACGTTCAGCTCGAAGGAGGTCGCGCACGAGGTTCTGGGCATCTTGTCCGCTCCTACCCCGCCACCCCTCTCTGCCAACATGCGTGAGACAGCTGCCCCCCTTGGAAATAGTGTAG
>CAZMRP010000784.1:0-2721 GCA_964568275.1 uncultured Myxococcales bacterium | reverse complement strand
GGGGATGGGAGGGGGAGCGGGGGGGGGCGGCGGCGGGGGGGGGGGTGGGGGGGGGGGCGGGGGGGGGGGGGGGGGGTGGGGGCGAGGGGGAGGGGCGGGGGGGGGGGAGGGGGGGGGGGGGGGGCAGGGGGGGGGGGGGGGGGGCGGGGGGAGGGGGGGGAGGGGGGGGGGGGGTGGGGGGGGGGGGGGGGGGGTCGGGGGGGGGCGGACCGGGTGAGTCTCCAGCGGGGTCTCCGGTCGTCGTGGAGGCTGCCGCTTGCCGTGTTGTGGACGCGTGCAGTCAAGCGTGGGAATCGAGTCGCGCTCGGCGCGGCCGTTCCGGATTGCGCTTCCCATCGCCGACGCGGTACGGGTACGGTCCCCGTGGGCGACGGGCCGGGAGGGCGAAGATGAGGGCGTTGATCACCGTCGTGGCCGCCGTGGGCTTCCTGCTGGCCGCCGGCTGCTCTTCCACACGGAGAGACGAGCCGCCCGCCGCTCGGACCGAGACGGCGATCGAATCGCTGGTCACGGATCTCGGCCGGGAGGCGTGCCGGGAGGAGATCGACCGGACCGACCCCAACGAGACGCCCTATCGGGTCTGTCCCGGCGTCGCGGGCTACGCGCTGATCGTCCGCCGTGTCGACTCCGGCCGCGAATCGATCGAGGTCGTCGATCCGGCAGGACGGGTATCCCCGCTCGACTGCCAGGAGTTCGTCACGCGCCACATGTGCACGCTGGGCTCCGAGGCGGAGTGGCGGGTGGCGACGCGGGGGGACGGGAAGCGGGAGCCGCTGGCGCTGATCGTCCCGGTGGAGGCGCGGGAGAACGCGGACGACCCGGCGGAGGTGACCACGACCTATCTCGCGGTGGCCCGGCTCGCGCCCGGGGAGACCTGCGTCACCGACCGGCTGGTCGTCGGAAGGCACTCGCAAGTCGAAGTGCGCCGGGCGGCGGACGCGGCGTCGGCCCGGCCGTGCGTGCCTCCCCGGCCGCCCATGACCGTGGACGCAAGTCCGGTGCGTTGAGCGGCGGAGACGCGCTCAACGTGGACCACGCTTGGCCACGCTCCGAGGCGGGTCGCGATCCTCCTGTTTCGTCGAGTCGTGCGCCCTCCCCGGACCTGCGTCCTTCCCCTTGTGGTGTCGCAGAACCTCCGTTACGTTGTTTTCCGACGGCAGGGCGATGGAAACCTCGAGGGACAGTGATGGACTTCACGGGCGGCCGGGACCTCCGGGCAGATCGCGCTTGGGTTTCTCGGCCCCCCTGGGGACCGTGGACACGTGCAGTTGCCGTGGATGTCGGGATGTAGTTGACGGCGGGGACCCGGGATCTGCGCGGCCGGCTCGCAGTCCGGGCTGCGAGCGCACGACCGAGCCGACAAGCGAGGAGGAGCGGACCATGAACGAGGAGTTCATGCGGAAACCGAGTTGGGAGAGCATCGCGAGACTCGATCGCCTCGACGGCACCCGCGACCGCCGCCGACGGTTTTCGCGGTGGCGGACGGGGGTCGTTGCTGCCGCCGCGCTGAGCATCTCGGTGGGCCTTTACGGTTGCGGCGACTCTGGCGGCCCGCGGGAAGTCCTCGGCGACCACACCGAAGCGGTCACCGAGGCCGACGTCTCGCCCGAGGCCGAAGGCGCGGACCGTTCCGACGCGGAGCCCGAGGCCGAAGGCGCGGACCGTTCCGACGCGGAGCCCGAGGCCGAAGCCGCTCCCGACATGGAGGTCGGTTTCGACGCCGGCGAGGATGCGGACGCCACGCCGGATTCGGAGGTGGCGCCGGACTCGACCACCGAGGTCGTCGACGCCGCGGCGGACGAGGGCGTCCTCCCGGAACTGTGCGACGACTCGCGGGACAACGACGGCGACGGCCTGTGCGACTGCCTCGATCCGGATTGCGTCGATTCCTGGGACTGCGAACCGGTGTGTCCTCCGGGCGCCCCCTGGTTCGAGAGCAACTGCGTCGACTGCCACGACGGCCCCGACTGCGACGGACTGATCGACTGCGACGACCCCGACTGCCACTCCGACCCGCACTGCGCCGGCTGAGCTGCGATCCGCCGGGGCGGCTCCCGGAGTCGTCGTTCCCGGAATCCTCGTACACCCATCTCGCAACCACGGCACTTCTCGCGCAGACCGTCCGGGCCTTGCTTCGGCCCGGTCTGCCACCGACGGTCCGCCTTCGCGCCTTCGTGCTCCGAGCGACCGTGCCGCCTCGGCCGTCGTCCGGTCCAGCGCCCGGAGCCCTCTTGCGCCGCCCTGTTCCGCCCTGTGGGTGTCGTGGGTGTCGTGGGTGGGTGTCGGGGCGTCGACGGGGGTTGTGTCGGCCGGGGTTTCAGGGGGTGAGGGTGATCGGTCCGGTGGAGAAGGCGGTCGAGGTGGTGGTCGGGCTGATGGTGGAGGGGGCGAGGTCGGGTCCGGCGCCGTGGGTATTGATGCGGATCCGGCCGGCGGCGCCGCCGCCGCCGCCGCCGTTGAAGTAGCCGCGCAGGGGTTGGAGGCCGTCGACTCCGTCGCCGGCGCCGCCCTGTCCGCCGGCTCCTTCGAGGTGTCCGCCGAGGGTGGGTGCGGCGCCGCCGGCGGCGCGGTTGGTGTTCCAGGTGGCATTGGCGCCGGGGCCGCCGGCGTCGGAGGCGCCGCCGCCGCCGCCGTTGGCGGCGAGGACGCCGCGGACGGTGACGGTGGGTTCATCGAGGAGGATGGCGCCGCCGGCGCCGCCGCCGCCGCCGGCGGAGTAGA
>CAZMRP010000783.1:0-2722 GCA_964568275.1 uncultured Myxococcales bacterium | reverse complement strand
TACCTGGTGCTGATCCGGACGCGCTCCGAGGCCGATGCGAGCGCGGACGGGCTGATGCGACGCGAACGGCTGGCGACGATGGGCGAGATGGCGGCCGGGCTGGCGCACGAGCTGCGCAATCCGCTGGTGGCCATCGGCGCCACGCTGGAGAGCCTCGGCGAGGAGCTGGCCGACCGGCCCGAGACGGCCCGCGTGCTGGCCGACGTCTCGCGCGAGATCGTCCGCCTCGACATGCTGCTCAAGGACTACCTGTCGCTGGCGGCGCGCCAGGACGCCCTGCTGGCCCGGGTCGACCTGGCGCGCGTGCTCGAGGAGTCGTGCGACCTGTTGCGCCGGACCGGCAAGCTCGGACCCCGCACGCTGCAGGTCGAGCTGGCTGCCGGCACCGAGGTGCTGGCCGACTCGGACGGCCTGCGTCACGTGTTCTTCAACCTGCTCCACAACGCCGTGGAGGCGACGGCCGCCGACGGCCGCATCGTCTGCCACGGACAGGCCGGCGAGCGCGATGCGACGGTCTGGATCGACGACGACGGCCCGGGGCTCGCCGCGCCCGCCGACCAGTGCCTCGAGCCGTTCTTCACCACCAAGGAGAACGGCTCGGGCCTCGGCCTGGCCGTCTGCCACCGCATCGTCCACGCCCACGGCGGGACGCTCTACCTGCAGAACCGCGAGGAAGGCGGCTGTCGTGCCGCCGTGATCCTCCCGCGAGGTGCACGATGAACCAGCTGACGGGTGTTCCCGCCACGCCGGCGCCGCGCGAGCGCGTGCCGGCCTTCCGCGCGCTCGTCGTGGACGACGAGCAGCTGTTCGCCCGGGCCGTGGCCCGCGAGCTCAACCGCAAGGGGGTGCCGGCCGACATCGCCTACACCGCCGGCGAGGCGCTCGACCGCGCGGCCTCCGCCGAGTACCAGGTGATCCTGCTCGACCACAAGCTGCCCGACGACGACGGGATCCGCATCATCCCGAAGCTGCGGGCCCGCCAGCCGGCCTGCCCGGTGATCGTGATGACCGCCTACCAGACGATCCCCAGCGCGGTGCAGGCGATGCGCCAGGGCGCCGAGGACTACATCGTCAAGGAGGCGACCACGGCCCGGCTGATCGAGCGGGTGCTCGAGGTGCGCCGGCGCGCCGAGGTGCGCCGGACGATGCCCGAGGCCGCCGAACCCCGCCGCGAGGGGCTGCTCGGGCGCTCCCCCGGCATCCTCAACGTCACCCGCATGCTCGAGCAGGTCGCCTCCTCGCCGGACACCACCGTGCTGGTCGTCGGCGAGAGCGGCGTCGGCAAGGAGATCGCGGTCCAGCACCTCCACCGCCTGTCGACCCCCGCCGGCGCGCCGCTCGTGACCGTCGACTGCGTCGCCCTCCCCGCCGCCCTCGTGGAGAGCCTGCTGTTCGGCCACGAGAAGGGCGCCTTCACCGGCGCCGAGCGCACCGTCGACGGCCACCTCGAGGCGGCCGCCGGCGGTACCGTGTTCCTCGACGAGATCGGCGACATGGACCCCTCGCTGCAGGGCAAGCTGCTGCGCGTGCTCGAGAACCGCACCTTCCAGCGCGTCGGCTCCAGCAAGTCGCACCCGGTGCGGGCCCGGATCGTGGCCGCCACCAACCGCGAGCTGCTCCAGCAGGTCCGCCAGGGCACCTTCCGCTTCGACCTCTACGAGCGGCTGACGGTGTTCCCGGTCCACATCCCGCCGCTGCGCGAGCGCGGCGACGACATCCTGCTGCTGGCCGACCACTTCCTCGCCTTCTACGCCCGCCAGCTCGGCAAGTCGCTCGAGCCGCTGTCGGCCGAGGTCAAGCAGGCGCTGCTGGACTACGACTATCCGGGCAACGTCCGCGAGCTGCGCAACGCCGTCGAGCGCGCGGTGATCATCGCCGAGGGCGGGCGCCTCGAGGTCCGGCACCTGCCCGAACGGATGACGCGGCGCCCGGCCCTGCTCGGCGGCGGCACCGGCGGCCGCAACCTGCCCGTCGACTTCGTCCCGGGCGTCGACACCCTCGGCAGCCTCGAGAAGCGGATGATCCAGGAGGCGCTCGAGCGGGCCCGCGGCGTCAAGACCGAGGCCGCCCGCCTGCTCGGCATCAGCCGCTTCCAGCTCCTCCGACGCCTCGAGAAGTACGGGATGCGCCCCGGAGACGAGCCGCAGGACGGCTGAGGTCCGCGTGCTGCAGCTGCGCTGCCGGACCGCGAACGGAACCGGCCACCCGTTGTGGCTCGGTCCCGGAGCGCTCGACGCCCTCCCCCGGCTCTGGCGATCCGACTGGCGTGCGGCGGCACTCGTGGCCGACGCGACGGTGCTGGAGCTCCACGGCTTGAACGTCCTGCGACGGCTGCGGCGCTGTGCGCCCACGGCCCGCGTCTACGAAGTGCCGTCCGGCGACCGGCACAAGTCCGCCGAGACCTGGCTCCGGCTGGCCGACCGGATGCTCGCCGACCGGCTCGACCGCCAGACCTGTCTCGTCGCCCTCGGCGGCGGCGCGACCCTCGATCTCGGCGGCTTCCTCGCCGCGACCTACCTCCGCGGGATCGACCACCTGCTGCTCCCCACGACGCTGCTGGCGGTGGTCGACGCCTCGGTCGGCGGCAAGACCGGCATCAACCGCCCGGCCGGCAAGAACCTGCTCGGCGCCTTCCGCTTCCCCGGCTGCACAAGCAGCCCCGCCGGTGGTGTGCAGGGCCGGGTGACGAACGCCAGCACGGGCGCGCCGGTGGCGCGGGCGC
>CAZMRP010000782.1:0-2724 GCA_964568275.1 uncultured Myxococcales bacterium | reverse complement strand
GAGGCGCTACAGTAAATGCGACCGGCAGGTGTCTCATTCTCGTTGACAGGCTCCGATCGATCACCGTGCAACCGGCCGTCCACCGTGCTGGCGGTCGCCCTGACCTTCGGGACCTGCGCGCCAGCCTGTACCGAGACAGACTCGCCGACCGATCCCTGCAACGGCATGCGTTCCTTCATGGATCCCTGTGGCGACGCGGGCGAGGATCGGGACATCGGCTACCGGACGGGAATTCCGGCGAGCTGCGTCTCCGGACTGTGGCAGTTCGTCGGGTTGGGAAGATGCGACACCGATGCCGATTGCGGTCGTTGGTCCGGCACGGAACATGTCCCAGCCGGCGCCGACCCTCCGTACGCACGCTGTGTCGAATACCCGCCGACCGGCGAACGGTTCTGCGAGTCGTTCCGCGAGGCGGCAGCAGCGACCTGTTTCGAGTGCACTCCGGGCTATCCGTGCATGCCCGGTTGGGGCTGTTGGCCGTTCCCTTCATGGAACATCCACAGTCCTGGCACCCACAACTGCGTCCGATGGCAGACGCGGGAGGCGACGGCGACGGCCCCGGCCGCCCACATCACCGCGTGCATCGAGGGGACGCCGGACCCGTACGTCGCGCCCGGGTGCTACTGACCGCAGGATCGGAGCGTGGCTCCTGAGGAGCGACCGCAGTCGGAACGCCGCTACGTTGCGGGGGTGGTGTCGCCGGGGGGCGGGGCGCCGACGGCGTCGAGGATCTCGTAGAGGCCGAACTTGGGCAGGTGCATGAAGCCGGACCAGGCGGCGGCGGCGAGGGTGCCGTCGGCGAGTCGTTCGGCGAGCCGGTCGGCGTTGTGCTGGGCGGTGCGTTGGCGGAAGCCGGCGCCGCGTTCGAGGATCCAGCGCCGGTTGTAGCGTTCGTGGAAGCCGACGGGCGGGGAGAGCACGAGCGGCAGGCCGAGGGCGCCGTAGAACACGAGTTCGCTGGGTTTGGTCCACAGCACGTCGGCGTCGGCCATCAGGCGTTCGAAGGCGGCGAAGTAGCCGACGAGCGTGTCCTCGTAGAGCAGTTCCAGGCCGTGGCCCAGGGCGTCCTCGAGGTGGGCCTTGTGGATGTAGTCGCGGAAGCGGGTTTCGACGTCGCGGCGGTAGCCGGCGACGAGGGTCAATCGGAGCCGGCCGTCGAGGAGCTGGGTGCGGAAGCCGGGGAGGAACTCGCGGGCCAGCTCGGCCTGGGCGCCGGCGCCGCCCACGGCGAAGACGACGTGGGGCGGCCGGCGTTCCTGTTCGGCTTCGGGGAGTCCGCCGAGGAAGTGTGCGACCTCGGAGCCGGCGTAGCCGCGGAAGACGCGGTCGGGGTCGAGGCGGACGAGGCGTGCGGCGAGGGTGCGGCGCAGGGAGGTCAGCTCGCGGCCGCCGAGCAGGGTGTGGGGCAGCGGGAAGCCGGTGAAGCGGATCCGTTCGGCGGGGACGCCGTAGCTGCGCAGGCGGCGGCCGGCGCGGAGGCTGGGGGTGAGGTAGGTGATGCGGGTGCGGGGGGCGTCGAGGGGGGCCCAGATTCGATGGATGTCGGTGTCGGTGACGACGCAGTAGGTGGCGCCGCCGCCGAGGCGGTCGGCGGCGATGGCGGTGGTGTAGAAGGTGGTGAGCAGGGGTTCGCCGGTGGTGCGCATGCGGTGGGCGAGGCCGCGACCGAGGCCGCGGCGGACGATCAGGCGGTCGTGGGCCTGGACGGCGGGGTTGGGTGCGGAGAGGTCGCGCAGGGGGAACAGGTGGGGGATCTCGGTGGCCTCGTCGAGCGCCCGGCGGAACGGCGCGCCGACCCAGGGGATCTGGGACAGCCGCGAGACCAGCTCGTAGACCTGTCGCGTCCGCTTCCACAGCCGGCGTTCCTCGGGGCCGGCGAGCGGTTCGCGGTCGGCGTGGAGCACGTCGACGCCGAGCGCCGCGGCGAGGGGCAGGGCGGCGCGCAGGTGCCCGTAGCCCATCTCGACGGAGACCACCAACGGCTTGATCATCGCTGCCTCCCGCCGTCCCCGTGCGGCAGCCGCACGGTAGGCGAGGGCGGGGCGCGGGACAAGGGAGTCGAGGGGAGTCGAGGGCGAGAGGGGGCGCGACGGGGGGGCTCAGCGCGGCAGGCAGCGGAGGCCGGGGCCGCCGAGGGTCGGCCGTTCGCAGTAGTCGCCGTCGGTGCATTCGCAGCAGCCGGAGGCGACGTCGCAGTGTTCGAGGCCGTTGCGGCGGGCGCAGTCGAGGTCGGAGAAGCAGCGGTGGGGATTGTCCGGCCCCAGCGCGCAGTGTTCGCCGGCGACGCAGCGATAGGGCGGCCGGCAGTCGGCGTCGGTGGTGCAGGGTGGGGCGCACAGCCCGTGGACCGCCGTTCCGGTCGGGTCCGGGAAGCAGCGGGAGTCCGGAATCGGCGCGCACTCCTCGTCGGAGGTGCAGCCGCGCAGTCGGCAGACGGCGTCGCGGCAGACGCCGGACCACAGCTCCTCGCCGCAGGGCGGCTCGGGGCAGCAGTCGGCGTCGGCGGCGCAGGGCAGGAAGCAGGCGCGCGAGCGTCGGCAGTCGGGCGGGAGGATCGGCGGTCGGATCGGCACGGGGGGCAGGTCGGTCAGGTCGAGGCCCGGGACGGTCCGCAGCAGGACGTCGCTGGTGCCGAGGACGGCGGCGGCGGGGCCGGCGGCGGCGAGGGCGCGGACTTCCGCCTGGGGCGGGCGGGCGCCGAGCGGCTCGGCGGCGCGCCAGTCG
>CAZMRP010000781.1:0-2726 GCA_964568275.1 uncultured Myxococcales bacterium | reverse complement strand
GTGGTCGTGGGCGGTGGGGCTCCGGCGCCGGTGGTCGTCGGCGGTCGTCCCGGACACGGCCGGGGGCCGGCGCCGGTCGTCGTCAACCCGGTCGGTCCTCCTCCCCCCACGGTGGTCGTGCCGGGCGGTCCCACCAAGGGGCGCGGCCACGGCGAGCGCGGTCGCGGGCGCTGAGCCGCGTCTCGCTTCCAATTGCGATTCGTCGGGACGAGCCGAAGCAAGACCGGTCGAGACCAGCCGGGATCGCGCGACCCGGGTCGTCGAACATTTCGCAATCACGGCACAAGCGGCGATTCTGTTTCCCCGGGGAAACAAGACGCGTGAGTCGGGATTCGACGGCTGTCGGGCCTGCACGGAAGCCATCGGCCGAACGCACGAATTATCGATCGTGGAATTGCCGGACGTGAAGATGGAATCCACTTGACAGATCCCCTCCGGCTCGTACCTTGAAGAGGCAGGGAAGAGACGTGATGGCCGGCTCGGGGGAGCGAGGTTCTCTCAGTTGCGCGGATGCGCGTGAGCAAGGACGGCCTCGGCTGTCCGGCCTGCCCACCCCCCCCACACACACCGTTATCCACTGCGGCAGGCGAACGCAGGATCGACATTCTCGCGAAACGCGGTTCGGTAGACGCATGGGTGCCGCGACCGGTCGACTCGGCTGGCCGCGATGGCGTTGGTCGCCTCCGGTGGCGTCCGAGGGAACGGGGTCCTCCCGGTGCTCCGGGAAGTCGGAGGGCACGTGGGTGGACAGCACGAACTCGGGAGGCCCCGAGGAGTCGGCATGACTCCTCGGCGAGCGGGACGGAAGGTTCGACGAACATGTGTCGAACCGAGGCCGGGAGGAAGAAATGGAGCGATGGAAGGCGTTTCTGGGTGGCTTGGCCGTCGGCATGGTGGTCATTGCCGGCGCGACGACCGCCCGGGCCGACGGATGGGGGTCCGACGACGCGGATACCCTCGCGTACGGGTGGATCTACGGTTGGGGGATGAGCGAAGGCGGAGGCTGGGGTCATCCGTCCATGCCGGACGGGGTCGGAGCGTGCGTCTGGGAGTTCCTCGACGACGAGGATGAGTACTGGCGCGGAGACTACCGGTGGACCAGCTACCAGGATCGGACGACGACCTGGTACGTGTACGGGATGGCCGATGAGGACTACATGTACACGGCGGACACCTACAACGACATCGAGTACAGCGGGACTCCTGAGGTGGTCTGCGTCTGGGTTGCCGGGCATCCCGGACTGCCCGCCATCTCGTCGGCTGTACCGCCACCGTACGACAATGTGGTCGCGCATGGCGACGCCGGAAGTCCCAGCAGCGGTAGTGCGGACGTCATCTGGGCAAGCCCGGGCGGCACTGCTTGGGGGAACGGGGGCAGCGATTGGATCTTCGGCAGTGGCTACGGCGACTACCTCGAGGGCGAATACGGCGATGACGTGCTGTCCGGCTACTACGGCGACGACATTCTCGGCGGCGGGTACGGCGACGACCGCATCTACTGCGGGCCGGGAAACGACATCGCCTGGGGGGACTCGGACGAAGACATGCTGGCGGGGGGACCCGGGGACGACATCCTGGATGGAGGAAGTGAGACTGACGAGATCTTCGGCGACTACGAGGACGGCGTTGGCGGCAACTTCGGCACAGACGACGAATGCTACGGCGGGAACGGGACGGATTGGTGCGACTCCGCCGCCTACCCGTACTACTGTGAAACCCACGATTGCGAGAACCCGTAGGAAGGCCGGGTTGTCGAAGATGACGCAATGCTATTCGCAGAAGGTCGAGTCGCACTCGTGGGGACAGGTTGCCGTCGGCGTCGGACTCGCCAGCGCATGGGTTCTCCAGGCCGCATGCAGCGGCAGCACGGCTGCTACGGACTCGGAGGCATCCTCGACGGATGATGCGTCCTCCTGCGACGGATGCGTCCTGGACGGGACGGATGGCGAATCCGGCGGTGACTACGCAGAGGATCGCTGGTACGAGCCGGACATCGTCGTGCCGGGGACCTGCGGCGACGGCGTGCTCGATCCGGGCGAGGACTGCGACGACGGAAACCGGCTGAACGGTGACGAGTGCGATTGGGCCTGCCGTTCGGGCCCGGGTGATCCCCCAGTGGATGACCCGTTGTCCGAAGTCGCGGAGTCCGACACCCTCTCGTTGCTCGTGGGCAGCACGGACATCGATCTGGATGCCCTGGAACCCGGGAGTCTCATCTTGGCGGATCGGCAGCCGCTCGTCTGGACCGGAACTCACTATGCGACCGTTGCATTGATCGAGGACTGGGACGATTCGCCGACGACGTCTTCCGAACTCCAGTTCGTCAAGTTCGGTCGCGATTCGGTTCGCTCGGGCCCCGGTTGGAGGTTCCATGAGCCCGGACGGCCGTTCCGGAAGGTCGACCTCGTCTGGAACGGAGAGGGATTCGGCCTGGTCTGGACGAACTCGGCCGACTCGACGATCTGGTTCGTCGAGCTCGACGCGGACGGGAAGCCGGTCTCCTCGGTCGTGCCCTTGGTCGAGGGGCGCACGGCCCGCGACCTCTTGCTCGTGTGGAACGCCGGCGCGTACGGGGTGCTCTGGATCGAGGGCAACGTCCCGATCACCGACGAAACCCGTGACGCGCTGGCATCCCTCCCCGTCGCCCGCCATGGGGATCGTAAAGCGGAGCCGGTGCAGCGACTGCGAAGCGAAGAGCCGCCGGGCTGGTAAGCGCTGGACGGCGC
>CAZMRP010000780.1:0-2730 GCA_964568275.1 uncultured Myxococcales bacterium | reverse complement strand
CCCTCGTCAGCAAGAACCTGTGCGGCTACGCCAAGTTGGCACCTTGAGATGGCTGTACCAGAGGGGTACGTCAGGACTTGACGCGCGGGGGCCGTCCCACCAGCCGCGAAGCTGTTGCTGCTCGTCGACCCGGAGCCAGGCGGTTCGGGGGAGGACACCGTCGGCGAACGGGACCTCGACGGGGCAGACGAAGTACCGCCACCGGTCGACGGGGAAGAGATGGGGACCGTCGAGGTGTTTGATGGACACGGCTGCGGCGAATGGCCAGGGGGCGTCGGTGCGATACCAGGTGATCGGGGCGTCGTCCAGCAACTGACGGGAGAGGCGTGTCCCGCCGCCCGAGCGGCAGTCGGCGAAGCCGCTGCTGCGACCTCCGTGCCAGAGCAGGGTACCGAGGCGCTCGCGGAGCTGTGCCGGGGTGAGCGTGCCGGCCGAGGCCTCGCGCAGGTACCGATCGATGAGGCCGTCGCCGTACGGAACGGCGCGGTTGAGGAGGAAGTCGAGGGTGTCGGACAGGCTGGTGGTCATGACTTGCCCGGCCGGGACGTGTGTGACGACGCCGGAGGGGTTCCGGAAGGCGACCGGGCGGAACCGTTCGACGTACGACGAAACGAGGTGAAACGTGCAGTCGGTGTCCGTCGACTGCGCGGTTCCGCGGACCATCGAGACGATCCGGTTGGTCAGGACGGTGAGGAACGTGAGCCGTGTCCGGCGCCACTCCCAGACCTCGACGTTGGGCCACGGGGTGTGGATGCGGAAGCCGTAGAGGTTCATCGGCGGCGCGGTTGGCGCGCGGTGCGACGAAGTTCCGCGGCAGCGGCGGCGAGAACATGGAGCCCGAGGGCGTCGACCTCGGCGGCCTCAGCGTTGAACTGCTCCAGCGGGCCGCTCTCGCCCATGATCCAGCCGTTCGTGATGTTCCGGATCAGGAGCAGGGCGACGTTGCGCACATTGGAGACCGGCTGCGGCCAGCGTCGGCTGACGGCGAACGAGCCGCGGACGAGGGTGATGCGACCGTCGGTCCAGACCCGAGCGACCGTGTATTCCGGATCCTCGGCGAGGTGGAGTTCGACGCCGCGTTGCTCGCCCATCCGCACCTGCACCGCGGCGACGACCGGGACGACCCGAGGCGCCGGTCCGTTCCGTTCGTGCCAGTAGTAGTCGCTGCAGTTCATCGTCTCCTCCTTCCCGCGTTCCAATTGGACCGCAGGGGGGCGACAGGAGCTGACGCGACGACGAAGGGTTCGCCTGTCTCGCGGCGGAAGGCGTCCACGACAACTGCTGTCACGGCAGCGGACGACAATTGGGGTTTGATGCGGCCCGCGAGGTATCTACGAGGCACGGTCGGCCCTTCGGCCTGTCGGTCGCGCGGCAAGCCGGCCGCGGAGCAGGGAGCAGGAGGCGTTGGAGGACATGAACGAACTGCTGCTCTACGTCGGCGTCGGGGCGCTGGTGTTGGTGCTGGTGACGCTGTGGGTGGGCTACCATCTGGGCCGGGTCACCGCGGCGGCAGCGTTTCGGCGAGAGGTTCCTGCGCTTCGCGAGGACGCGGTGAAGCGGTCGCGAGCCGTTCTCGGCGGGCAGCTCACGGAGCAGTTGGCGCCCTACCTGCCGGACTTCCCGTGGAGTCCGACGGAGGTCCGGTTCCTCGGCAAGCCGGTCGACTTCCTCGTGTTCCGCGGGCTGGACGGCAAGGCGGTCGAGGAGGTGGTGTTCGTCGAGGTGAAGACCGGCGAGTCGCGCCTCAGCCCGGTCGAACGGAGCCTGCGCGACGCGATCAAGGCCGGCCGGGTGTCGTGGGCGGAGTGGCGGGGGCCGAAGGTGGCATAGCCGGCAAGACCTGACCAGCACGGGAACGCCGGTCGAGGCGCGATCGGACCTGCTCCCGCTGTCGTCCTCCGCACGTCGCTCCGGGTCTACCTCGGCTGGATCAGCATGGCGACGATCGCCAACGTGACGGCCGTGCTCGTCGACGCCGGCTGGACCGGCGGGGGGCTCGACCCGCGCTGGTGGAGGGCCGCGGTCATCCTGGCCGGGGCCGGCATCGGGACCGCCCTGACTACCGCCTCGTGTGCGGTACCTACCGGTTCGTGGGAGCCGACCGCCGCGGGCGTCGGGTGGGCGCGCGGACGGCCGTCGCGTCCGGTTCCACGACATCGTCGCCAACACTCGGTCCACGGTTCGGCTTCTCGAGGAGCCTGGGTAGTGGTGGTGAGCGGCTAGGGTGAGGGGCGTGACGGCGACGACCTGCGGCGGCGAGCGAGGCGGCGGACGAGGTTGAACTCGCCCGTGATGAGCGCCGTCTTCTTGGCCCGCGACCAGCCCTTCAGTTGCCGTTCGCGGCGCACGGCTTCCGCGAGGGTCGCGAGCGGCTCGGAGTAGACGAGACGGACGGGGAGGCGGCGGGCGGTGAAGGCGCAGCCGCGGCCGGATGCGTGATGGGCGAGGCGTACGGCGAGGTCGGCCGTCGAGCCGACGTAGTACCTGCCGTCGGAGCACTCGAGCATGTAGACGAAGAATGGCACGGGGACGAAATCGCGGGGTCGAATGCCATCGTTGCGGAGGACGGCTGCCTGCTTGGCCCGGGCGGACGATCAGGGACCTGCCCGGAGCGACGCTGAGCGAAGGGCCCTTCGACTCGTCCCGTGGCGCGACTTCGCTGCGCTCGTCGCGCGCGGGACTCGCTCAGACTACATGGAACGGCCCGTCACAGCCGTGATACGCGGGTTC
>CAZMRP010000779.1:0-2733 GCA_964568275.1 uncultured Myxococcales bacterium | reverse complement strand
GGGCGACAAGGCGTTCTGCACCGGCGGCAACACGAAGGAGTACGCCGAGTACTACTCCAAGCGGCCCAACGAGTACGGGCTGTACATGGACCTGTTCAACGGGATGATCGACGCCATCCTGGGCTGCAAGAAGCCGACGATCTGCCGCGTCAACGGGATGCGCGTGGCCGGCGGCCAGGAGATCGGCACCGCCTGCGACCTGGCGCTGACCGCCGACACCGCGATCTTCGGCCAGGCCGGGCCGCGCCACGGCTCGGCCCCCGACGGCGGCGCCACCGACTTCCTGCCCTGGTACCTGGGCATCGAGGACGCGATGTGGAGCTGCGTCTCGTGCGAGATGTGGTCGGCCTACAAGATGAAGCGCCTGGGCTTCGTCTCCAAGGTCGCCAAGGTGCTCAAGAAGGACGGCCAGTTCATCCGCAACCCGCTGGTGATCACCGACAAGTGGCTCGACGACGGCGAGATCGTCTACGGCGAACCGGTGACCGGCGAGGCCGCGAAGCAGGCCAAGGCCTCGCTGGCCGGAACCACCACCGACTTCGCGCTGCTCGACGCCGCCGTCGACGACGTGCTGTGGCGCTTCACCAACCTGTTCCCCGGCTGCCTGATCAAGTCGGTCGAGGGCGTCCGGCTGAAGAAGAAGTTCTTCTGGGACCAGGCCAAGGTGATCAACCGCCACTGGCTCGCCGCCAACATGCAGGGCGAGGCGCTGCTGGGGTTCCACGCCTTCAACAGCCGCAAGCTCACCGGCAAGGACGTGATCGACTTCGTCGAGTACCGCCGCCGGATCGATGACGGCCAGCGGATGGACGAGGCGTTGTTCGAGGCGGTGCTGCCGAAGCCGAAGTAGCCCGGCGACCCGCGCGCCGCGCCGCCCTACCAGATGTCGTACCGCGCCTCCAGGCTCCCGCAGTAGCCGGTCAGCAGTTCCTCGATCTCGTCGAGCTCCGGATCGTCGAGCAGCTCCGCGGCCGTCCGCACCTCGCCCAGCACCGCGCTGCACTCGGCCTGCGCCCCGATCGGATCGCCGCCGCGCCGCAGGTCGTAGACGTCCTTGAGCCCCTCCGCGTACACGACGATCGCGTTGCCCTTGAACAGCTGCAGGCCCGGACCCTCGAGCAGCCCGGCGACCGTGGCGTCCACCGCGTCCACCCGGCGCTCGCGGGTCGCCGGGTCGGTGTACTCCGCCGCCACGCGGATCGGGTCGCCGTCGGCCAGCCCCGGACAGCGGTGCAGGTACTGGTGGAAGACCATCGCGTCGTTCGGCGCCAGGTGCTGCGGGTCGACCTCCTCGGGCACCGTCGAGATCTCCTCCCCGTGGAACTCCTCCATCCGCAGCTGGGGCGGCAGCGTCAGCTCCACGCGCACGTCCATCACGGCGAGCTCCATGTTGGCGTAGAAGTGGTCGACGAACTGCCGCCGCGCCTCGGCCGCGCTGTCGAGGAACAGGTAGGCCCCCTTGCCCCGGTCCGTCACCGTGTCCATCAGCGTGTCGTCGTAGCCCTCCCCCGTGCCGACGCCCACGAGGTAGATCCCCTCGCTCTCGGCGTCGTCGGCGTGCCGCGCGATCAGCTCCTCCGAGGTGATCCCGGTGTTCGCCTGCCCGTCGCTCACCAACACCACCCGGTTCAGCGTCCCGGCCCGGTAGTTGCGGTCCGCCAGCTCGTAGGCCATCGCCAGCCCGCCCTCGAGGTCCGTGCTGCCGCTCGGCATCAGCCCGGCCGCCAGCGCCAGCAGGGTCTCGTCGTCCGGTCCGGTCACGTGGTGCGAGTCGAGGCGCACGGTGCGCGAGGAGGACCACTCCACCGCCGAGACCACGTCGCCGGCCCGCAGGCTCGCCGCGATCGCCCGCACCAACTCGCGCTCCAACTCGATCGGTGTCCCGCCCCTCGAGCCCGACGTGTCGAGACACAACGTGAGCGACATCGGCCGCCGCGTCTCGTCCGTCTGCTCGTGCCCCTGCACGCCGATCTGCATCGTCAGCCGGCCCTCGCGGTCGAGGTCCGCCCGCAGTTGCGGCACCACGTTGACGCGCCCCCGCTCGGGAAAGTCGTAGCGGAGGTCGTAGTAGTTCAGGAACTCGTAGGTGCGGACGAGCCACGAGGGCACCAGCGCGCCGCGGCGGATCAGGTGCCGGGCGATCACCGCCGACGCCTGCGAGTTCGAGTCGTCGGCCGAGAGGTACAGCACCTGCGGCTCGGTCAACTCCTCCGCGCAGATGTCGTACACTTCCGCCTCGCCGGCGTCGGTCGCGTCTTCCGGCGGCACGGAGTCGGGCGGCTCCGTCGCCTCCGGCTCGACCGCCGAGTCGGACCAGCCGTCGAAGGCCGCCGCATCGGCGTCCGCGTCGGCCGCCCACGACTCCCACAGGCTGCTGTCCGATGCGTCGGCGCGGTAGTCCGGCGCGCCGTAGTCGCTCGCCAGGTCGTCCCCGGCCTCGGACTCCATCCCGCAGCCGACGCCGAGCGCCGGCAGCGCCGCCGCCGCCATGACGATCCACCGTCCCCGGATCCCGCCCATCGTTCCCTCCCCCGGGCTCTTCACCGTGCCCGGCCGGTCCCGCGCCCAGTCCGCCTCTCTCATGCCAGCTCCATGCCACGTCCCACACGCGCTCCGCCCTCGAGATCGGCGCCGAATTGTCGGCCCGACTTGCCACGCTGGGCCGTACCGCGACGATGCCGCGACGCCCCCGGCTGCCCGCGGCCCGCCGAGGGCGGTCCTTGCCCCGCCCGC
>CAZMRP010000778.1:0-2742 GCA_964568275.1 uncultured Myxococcales bacterium | reverse complement strand
CGCCGCCGCCGCCGCCGCCGCCGGGTCCCGCATTGCCGCCGTGGGGCAGCAGCCCTCCGGATCCCGAGTCGAGGCCGCGGGCGCCGGAGAGGTCGAGCGTGCCGTCGATGCGGACGCTGCCGGACACGTCGTGCTCGAGCGGCGTGTCGCCGACGGGAGTCACGGTGACCCGCGCGCCGGCCTCGACGGTGAAGGAGGTGAACTGGTAGTGCCCGGCGGGCAGCGAGGTGTCGCCGGTGGCGACGAAGTCGCCGTTCGAGCCGTCGCCGCAGCCGAGCAGCCGGGCGGTGCAGTCGGCGGCGCAGTGGCCGGGCATCCCGTTGTAGAAGCCCTCGTCGCAGTCCTCGGCCGAGTCGACGACGCCGTCGCCGCAACGGGCGGGGAGGCAGTCGGTGCGGCAGGCGTCGGGGACGGAGTCGGAGTTCGCGTCCCCTTCGTCGCACGACTCGCCCGGATCCAGGTTGCCGTCGCCGCAGAACGGGGCGGCGTCGTCGGGGACCGTCCCGTCATCGACCGTCTCCTCGAGCGTGTCGGTTTCGGCGTCGAGGAGCGGAGCATCGGCCTCGGGGTCGACGACCTCCGCGTCGGGGAGCGGAGCGTCGGCCTCGGGGAGGTCGCCGTCGTCGGTCGGCACGTCGGCGTCGCCGTCGCTGCCGCCGTCGGTCGGGGCGCGGCAGCTGCGGTCGACGCAGAACCAGCCGTCGGGACAGTCGCTCGAGACCGTGCAGCCGGGCTCGTTGGAGGAGTCGCCGCAGGCGCCGGGCGTGAGCGCGGCGAGGGCGGCGAGCAGGAGGGCGGGCAGTCGACGCGTGGCGGTCATGGAACCTCTCAGCCCGGCTCGGCGCGCGTGGCCAGCTCGCGGCGGCCGTCGTGGATCTTCGGCGAGTGCGCGCCGCAGGACTCCAGCTCGGCCAGTTCCTCGGCGGTGGCCGGGTAGAAGCCGAACTCCTGCAGCACGCGCAGCTTGGGCCGGATGTTCGTCTCCAGCCCGACGTGGAAGAAGCCGGGGAAGATGTCCGGGTGCGCCCGCACGAAGTCGAACACGTGGCCGTGCTCGGGCCGGATCTCCACGTGCGCCTGGCGGCTCACCTCGTGGCCGGTGACCATGTACTCGGGGAACAGGTCGGGGGCGAACTCGAGCGGTCCGGTCTCGAGCGCCTCGCGGTAGATCTGCGTCTGCGGCAGCAGGCAGAGCAGCGAGGGGAGGATCCGGGCGCCCATCATGCGGAACGAGACCATCTGGAACACCGACTGGTGGAAGTCGGCGAGCTCCTCGTAGGGGTAGCCCCAGACGTAGAACAGGTCGACCCGGCGGAAGACGTCGGTGGCCTGGCGCACGACGCCGACGGTCTGGGCCGAGGTGAAGCCCTTCTTCGTTCGTTCGAGGATGCGGTCCGAGCCGGACTCGATGCCGAAGCGGATCTCGACGCAGCCGGTGCGTTCCATCGCGGCGAGCATCTCGGCGTTGGTGAGGTTGATGCGGCCGAAGGCCTTCCACTTGAGGTCGAGGCCCGAGCGTTGGAGCTCTTCGCAGAAGTGGAGCACGCGGGACGGCGAGGAGACGAAGAACTCGTCCTGGAACAGGATCAGCTGCGCCCCGCCGCGCTCGTGCAGCGTGCGCATCTCGGCGACGACGGACTGCGGCGAGCGGTAGTACGACTCGTGGTCCCAGATCGGGGCCACGGAGCAGAAGGTGCACTTGTAGGGGCAGCCCCGCGAGGTGATCACGCCGAAGCCGGTGTAGCGCGGCAGGTCGATGTGGTGATAGGCCGGCGGACGGATCACGTCGAGGTTCGTGAGGCGCGGGGGGCGCGGGTTGTGACGGATCGCGCCGTCGTCGCGGTAGCTGATGCCGGGGACGTCGCGCAGCGGGGCGCCGTGCTGGAGGGCGCCGAGCAGCCGCGGCGCGCTGGTCTCCGCCTCGCCGCGCACGATGATGTCGACCCACGGGAAGCGCTCGAGGATCGCCTGCTCGACCGACTTCGCGCCGACGCCGGCGAGGACCAGCGTGCGGTCGGGGTAGGCGCGCTTGAAGTCGCGCATCGCCAGCAGCGTGAACGGCAGCAGGTTGGCCATGCACGAGAAGCCGACGACGGGCGCGGGCTCGTCGAGGAACCGCAGCACCTCGGCGGCGGTGAACAGCTCGCGCGCCTCGTGCATCTGGTAGTCGCGGAAGTCGACCTTGAAGCCGGCCGCCTCGAGCGCCGCGGTGACGTAGAGCGGCCCGAGCGGCAGGTGGCGCTCGCGTTCGACGGTGTCGAAGTACCGGACGTACAGCAGGTTCAGGTTGAGGATGGTGATGTCGGCCGGCACGGGGCTACTCGTCGTCGCCCGGCGCGCTGCCGTCGCTCGGCCCGCCGACGCTCCCCAGACCGCCCTCCTCCCGCGGCGGGGGCCAGTCGGGCGCTGCGCCGCCCGAAACCGCCATCTCGAGCGAGTCGGGGCGCGGCGGCGGGTAGTCGTGCTGGATGCCGCGGGTCGGGTGGTACTCCTCGGGACGGGGCGGAATCAGGTCGGGGCTGATCCCGCCGTCGGTCGTCATGTCGTTGTGGTCGGGGCGCACGGGCGGCGGTTCGTCCGGGGCGGCTCCGCCCTCGGACTCCATCAGGTTGTGCTCGGGCCGCGCCGGGGCGTCGTCGACGCCGGCGTCCGGCAGCGGCAGGGGCGGCGGGAGGTCCGGCGGGATCCCGCCCGGGGGCGGCGGCATCTCGTCCGGCCGGATCGGCGGCGGCTCGGCGTAGG
>CAZMRP010000777.1:0-2744 GCA_964568275.1 uncultured Myxococcales bacterium | reverse complement strand
GGGACTGGGGTGGACGGCGGTCGCGCTGGCGACGGTCGCCCTGACCGCGCCGGCAGCCGCCGACGCCCAGTCCGTGACGCTCGACACCTACCGGGCGGCCGAGACGCCCGAGGACGGGTTCGCGATCTCGCGGCCGAACGACCTCGGCCACCTGCGTTGGGCCGCCCAGCTGCACCTGGACTACGGCTGGAACCCGTTGGTCTACGAGGCGACGCTGGGCGATGCCGGCAGCGAAACGACCTCGCTCGTCGAACACCACCTGGTGGGCAACCTGGGCTTCGCCTTCGGCGCCTGGGACCGGCTGGTGGTGTACGCCGGGCTGCCGATCAGCCTGCTGATGACCGGCGACACGGTCGCCGGCTACCCCGGCGCCGACGGCACCGGCCTCGGCGATCTGTGGCTCGGGGCCCGCGTCCGCATCTGGGGCGAGCGCGCCGACTGGTTCACGCTCGGCTTCCAGGTCACCGGCACGGCGCCCACCGCCGAGGCGGCCAACGGCGACCAGTCGTTCTCGGGCGAGGGGTTCTGGACGATCCACCCCGAGCTGCTGTTCGAGTTCCGCCCCGGGGCCGGCATTGCGATCACGGCCAACCTCGGCGGCCGGTTCCGCGAGTTCGAGGCGTTCCGCTCGTTCGACGTGGGCCACGAGCTGACCTGGGGTCTGGGCGTGATGGTCCCGGTCCTCGAGGATCTGCTCGACGTCCACGTGGAAGCGTACGGCACGACGACCTTCGAGCAGTTCGGCGACCGCGAAGGCTCGCCGATCGAGGCGATCGCCGGCGTGAAGGTCCAGCCGATCCCCGGTCTGCGGCTCGGCGCCGGCATCGGCCCCGGCCTGCAGCGCGGCTACGGCGCGCCCGACATCCGCGCGCTGCTCACCATCGGCTGGGCCTCGCCGGTCGAGGAGGAGGCGGCCCCGCCGCCGCCCGCCGACACCGACGGCGACACGATCCTCGATCCGGACGACGGCTGCCCCGAGGAGCCGGAGGACTTCGACGAGTGGCAGGACGAGGACGGCTGTCCGGACCCGGACAACGACGGAGACACGATCCTCGACGGCGACGACGACTGCCCGAACGAGCCGGAGGATGTGGACCAGTTCGAGGACGAGAACGGCTGTCCGGACCCGGACAACGACGGGGACACGATCCTCGACGGCGACGACGACTGCCCGAACGAGCCGGAGGACGTGGACCAGTTCGAGGACGGCAACGGCTGTCCGGACCCGGACAACGACGGCGACACGGTGCTCGACGGCGACGACAACTGCCCGCTCGACCCGGGCCCGGCCGACAACCAGGGCTGCCCGCGCGCCGTGCAGGTCGACCGCCAGACCGGCGTGATCTTCATCCTGCAGCGGGTCGAGTTCGCGACGAACAAGGACGTGATCCTCGAGCGGAGCGAGCCGGTGCTCGAGGAGGTGCGCGCGGTGCTGGCGGCCAATCCGACCCTGACCCGGATCCGGGTCGAGGGACACACCGACGACCGCGGGCGCGACACGACCAACATGGACCTCAGCCGGCGGCGCGCCGCGAGCGTGGTGCGCTGGCTGTCCGAGCACGGGATCGCGGCGAGCCGGCTGGAAGGCTGGGGCTGCGGCGAGGTCGTGCCGGCGGGTCCGAACGACACGGCCGAGCAGCGCCAGACCAATCGGCGCGTCGAGTTCCACATCGTCGAGCCGCCGCCGGAAGGCGGCGTGCGCAATCCGCCCGGCTGCGAACGCTCCGAGTAGCTCGGCCGGGACGTCCGGGGCCGTCGGTTTCCGGCGGCCCCGGCACCGCGCGGGCCGCCGCCGGGCGGCCGCTCAACCCTCCGCGCCCCCGCCCCCCGTCCTCGTCCGCCGCAGCCGCCGGAACCCGAGCCCCAGGGCGACCGCCACGATCAGGCCGCACCAGGCCGCGAACGCGTCGCCCAGGTCGGCGTACCACCCGCGCCCGGCGAGCAGCCGCACGTCGCCGACCAGTGCGACACCGTCGCCGTCCACCGCGTACGAGACCGCCGTCCGCCGCTCGACCTCGCCGGTGGCCGCGATCAGCGCGCTGATGCCGGAGCCGGTCGCGCGCACCAGGTCGCGACGCGACTCGATGGCCCGGAACACCGCCTGCGACAGGTGCTGCTCCGGCTCCGCCGTGCGGCCGAACCACGAGTCGTCCGACAGGTTGACCAGCAGCGTCGCCCCGCGCGCGACCAGCGCCCGCACGTGTTCGGGGAACGTGGCCTCGAAGCAGATGAACGCGCCGAGCGCGACGCGGCGGAGCCGGGTCGGGTCGGTCCGGTCGGGCAGGGCGAGCCGGAGCGGATCGAGCCGGGTGCCGGGCCGGTAGCGCCGTGGTCCTCCGGCCAGCCCCTCCAGCCACCCCGGCAGCCCCTCGCTCCAGAAGATCAGCCGCACCTTGTCGTAGACCACCCGCAGCGTTCCATCGGGCAGCAGCAGGGCCGCCGAATTGCCCACCTCCCGCGTCCGCGCGTCGACGGCGTTGGTGCCGAACAGCACGGTCCCCGCGAACCCGCGCCGGAGCCGCCGCTCGTGGTCCGCTCGGTAGTCGTGCCGCGCGTCGCGGCGCAGCGGGTACGGGTAGGCCTTCTCCGGCCAGACCACCAGGTCCACCGGACCCTGCTCGCGCTCGACGGCGGCCGTCAGGCGTTGGTAGCGCGCGAGCCGCGCCGGGTCGTCGGGCGGCGTGGTCCAGCCCGTGCGCTGCGCCTCGGCCTGGAGGGCGGCCACCCGCAGGGTCGGGGCGGCC
>CAZMRP010000776.1:0-2744 GCA_964568275.1 uncultured Myxococcales bacterium | reverse complement strand
GCGGGCTCGGGCGGAACCGCGGGAGGCCGGCCGGGGGCGGCGCGCGCGGCCCGTTCCCGGGGCGCGGGCGGGGACGGCAGCGACGGCACGCTTCCGCAGGGCGCACTGCAGGCCGCGACACCTGCGTCGGACCACCCGTCGACCGTGTCGCAGGTGTTGGCGGCCCCGGACAGCTCGCCGGCCGAGCGGAGGTCGACCTGCGTGTTGCCGCAGATCACGTTGTCGTGCAGCGCGTGCACGACGCAATCCGCTCCCGGCCGGTAGTGTCGCGCCGCGGCGTCCCGGCACGATTCCCAGAACGCGAACAGCGCCTCGGCGTCGTTCAACTCCAGCTCCCGCAGCAGCTCGCGTTCCGCCGCCCGCACCTTGAACGTGCGGTCGTCGACCGGGCAGGCGTAGTTCGGGACGCAGCCGGGAATCCCGATCGCATCGGTGAGCTGCGGCAGGCACCGGTCGATCGCCGCGTCGAAGGCCCGGGTGGCCGCCGCCTGGCCCGGGTCGCTGGGACGGATCACCGCCCGGAACCCGCGCGCGGTCAACTCGGGAAGCCACGCCTTGTGCGCCTCGCTCCCGGAGCAGGCGCTGACGAACATCACCGGCACTCCGGGCGCCAGCCCCTCCAGGGACGGGCGGCAGAGGCACGGATCGTCCGGCCCGGCGCCCCCGGGCGCGCCTTCCGCCCGGGCCGCCCGGCCCAGCACCACGCCCACCTCGTTGCGGACCACCGTGCTGTGGCGGATCACGGGCAGCGCCTCGCAGGCCGCGATCCCCACGCCCGCGCCCTCCACGTGCGTCCGTCCGAGCACCACGCCGGGGCTGCGGAGCGTCGCCCCGGCGGGGCAGGCGCCGGCGACGTCGGCGCCGAGCGAGATGCCGACCTGCCCGCCGCGCACCACGCTGCGCGTGACCCGCAGCCCGGCGGAGCCGTCGCCCCGGATCCCCGCTTCCTGCGCCTCGACCCGGTCGTGGAACAGCGTCACGTCCGCGGCGGCGACCTCGATCCCCACGTCCGCGCCGAGGACGTGGACGTTGCGCACGAGAGCCCGCGCGCCCTGCACGCGGATCCCGACCGCGCCCCCGCCGCCGGCCGGGCAGCGGATCTCGCGTTCCAGCCCGTCGAACACCGCCCCTTCGCCCGCCACCACCACGCAGGGACCGCCGCCGTCGTGCGTCAGGTCCGTCGTCAGCTCCGCCCGGACGCCCGCCTGCGACAGCAGCGCCGTGCAGCCCGCGCACGAATCGCACGGCTGCGGCGACTGTGCCCGGGCGGGCCCGGCCGCCGCCCATCCCGACAGCAACACCAGAACGACGGTGCTTCGCATGACGACGCAACTCCTTCCCGCCGCGGTTCCGCCCGGCGCCGGCGACCCGTTCGTCGGACCGTGGGCGGCGGCCCCGAGCGGACTCGTCGCAGGCATACCATCCCCGACGCGTGACCGACGCCCAATTCGTCGGCCGGCGGCCACGGCCGCCGCCGCGCCGGCGGGTGCCGCCGCGAGCGCCTCAGCCGGTGGAGCCTGGGTCGCCGACGCGGCCGACGAACAGGACGAGGCCGGTGCGGTTCTCGCGGATCAGGAACAGGAAGGGGTGGTCGACGTGGAACCGGGCCGGTCCGGAGTCGGCCGCCATGCCGCCCACGCGGGCCATGACGACCGCGGTGGCCGCCGCCGCCTCGGTTCCCTCCTCGTTGACCTCCACGAACGCCCGGTGGAACACCGCGGTGATGTACAGCTTGTCCTCCGGGTCCGGCGGATCGCCGATCCCTTCGAACTGCGCCGCCGTCCGCTGGAAGGCCCGCGGCATCCCCAGGGCCTTCAGGTGATCGTTGAGCTTGGTGGGCGCCGAGGGGTCGATCTTGAACCGCGGCAGCCACACCTCGACCTCCTGCCGCGGCAGTCGACCGAGGCCCTCGAGGTTGGCGGCCGTGAGCCACGGGTCGGGGGACTCGCCGTCCGGCGGCAGGACGACGATCATCGACAGCTCCTCGCCGTCGTAGGGCAACTCGAGGACCCGGGCGCCGCCGCGACTCCCCAGGCGCATCTCCCCCGTGCGGGCCATCATCGGCACGTCGACCCGGCTGCCGTCCGCCCGCGTGAACGGGCGGGGCTTCGTGTTCCGTTCCTCGAATTGCGCCAGCCACCGGCCCTTGAACCAGATGGCGTTGGCCAGCACGAGGCGCGTCTGGTCGTCGAGCGACCCGGCGGGGAGTATTTCCGGGATCCGGTCGTGCGTCTGGTCCTTGACCCAGCCGTTGATCCGGTCGCGCGCGGCCTCGAAGGCGCCGCGGAAGTTCATCGGCTCCAGCGGGGCGGCGAACTGCGTCGCGGTCCATTCCACGAACTCCGGGACGAAGGTGTAGGTCCGCTCGCCGAACAGCCGGTTGGCGATGGCGAGCTTCACGGTCTCCGAGTTGGCCGTGAGCAGCAGACGCTGCTCGCGGGCCAGCAGGTCGCGCGCGCGGTCGGGGTCCTCGCCGAGGTGCAGGACGGCGTTCATCTCCTGGGCCGTCTCCTCGCGTGCCCCGCCCGAGGTCATGCCGAGGGCCAGGGCGAGGCTGGTGGGGGAGAACGTCATGTTCACGGCGCCCTCGGCCAGCCGCGAGTGGAGGTCGGCGGCAAGGCCGTTCACGGCGGCGGCGACGACCCGCGCCTCCTCGTCGGTGAGCGGCTCGGCGTCGGCGGGCGGCGGGAGCGCACCCAGCGGGGCGTCGCTCGGGGTCTGCGGCTCGCCGGCCTCGGGCGGCG
>CAZMRP010000775.1:0-2745 GCA_964568275.1 uncultured Myxococcales bacterium | reverse complement strand
CCCCCTCGCCCTCGAGCTCGCCGCCCGCGCCGCCAACTACGCCGCCGCCAACGGCTTGCCCGAGCCCGCATGGCAGGGCCGCTGGGACTCCGAGCTGCGCACCATGGCCGGCTCCTTCGGCCGCCAGGTCACCTTCGCCCAGACCATCCTCGACGGCCACAACCCCCTCGGGATCGAGAACGAGGACCTGCCGCTGTACTTCTTCGGCGACGAGGATACCCCCGCCACCCGCTTCTCCGCCATCTCCGACTACCTGATCGGGCCCGGACCCGGCTCCTACGCCTGGGGCCCCGACATGGTCGGCCGCACCCTCGCCTCGCTCACCGCCGCCCGCGAGACCTGGATGGCCAAACGCGACCGCAACGTCGAGGTCGCCCAGTCGACCGCCGAGCTGGACGGCAAACTCGCCGACATCCGCACCCGCTACGGCGAACAACTCGCCGCCCTCTGCGGCACCCCGCCGGACCTGGCCACGATCAACCTGATCGAGGAGTGGGAACCCTTCGACCAGGATAGCTGCTTCGTCCGCGCCGATAGCCCGGTCTGCGAGTTCGACGTCGATGGCTACGTCGCCCTCCTCAACGTCGAACAGGTCAAGTACCATATGTGCGTCATCCGCGAGCTGCGCCGCCGCGCCGGCTACATGGTCGGCTTCCTCGACGAGTCCCTGAACGAAATGGCCGACCAGCTCACCGATTGCACCAGCACCCAGTACCCCGTCGACTGCGGCGACGGCAACCGCCGCTGCCTCCACTGCACCACCCCCCGCGACACCATGCTCGGCCGCGTCACCCCCGACACCTTCCGGCAGGTCGGCGGCCTGACCGCCGTCGGACTCCGCACCATCGAGGACGCCCAGAACGCCTGCCTGCTCCAGTTCCCAGGCGTCGATACCCACCTGCCCAGCCCCGACGACATCCCCAACTCCCCCGCCAGCCTCGTCGATTGCTACAGCGGCTCGATGGGCGAGGCCGCCTTCGAGATCCGCGCCGCCTCCCAGGACCTCGAAATCGCCCGCTCCCAACTCGCTCAGCTCCAGGACGCCTACGACATCAAGATGAACAGCTGCCTGATCCAGCAGGTCGGCAACGACCAGCTCGAGGCCGCCCAGGAACAGCACAACCAGACGATGAGCGACTTCCGCGCCGCCAAACTCGCCGCCGATATCGCCGCCCACGCCGCCGAGGCCGTCAAGGACTGCGCGTCGACCTTCGACGCCTTCGAAATGATCATCTCCGCCGGCGCCGCCGCCGCCAAGATGGCCGTCGCCTGCACCGCCGGCGGCGTCCAGGCCGCCGCGGAATCCACCGCCGACGGCATGCAGTTCGCCATGGACGAGGCCGAGGCCTCCCACTCCCTGCTGATGATGTCGATCCAGGGCGACATCTCCGAACAACAGTGCTTCAACGACGCCGAAATGGAGCTCGTCGGCGCCCAGACCGCCGCCCTCCAGATCGAACGCGCCATGACCGCCCTCGACAAGGCCAACTATCGCCTCGCCCAGCTCAAGATCGCCGCCCGCAGCATCTACGACGACGGCCGCGCCGCCCTCGCCGCCGCCCGGGGACGCCACGTCCCACCCCTCAGCCACGACCTGTGGCTCGACGAAAGCATCGATACCTTCCTGCGAAACATGCGGCTGACCCGCCGCATCCTCTACCTCGCCGTCCTCGCCGTCGAGTACGAAACCCAACAGTCCCTCGGCTTGCGCGATGCCGTCCTGCGCGCCTCCCACCCCGCCCAGCTCCAGACCGCTCTCGACGAACTGTGGGCCGCCGCCGGAACCCGCGGCGTCAACGGACACCGCCCCACCGACCTCAAGGTCGTCCTCAGCCTCCGCGATCAACTCCTCCAACTCGCCGACCAGACCTACCTCCCCGACGGCGAACAGCGCCTGACCGACGTCGAACGCTTCCGACTCCTGATCCAGTCGCCCCGCTTCTCCGTCTTCGACGACTCCGGCGCCTACCTCGGTCAGCAGATCCCCTTCGAGATCGCTCCCCTCGGCGCCATCCGCCTCGGACAGGCCCAGGGCATCCCCGTCCTCGCCGCCAACGATTGCGCCGAACGCGTCTGGTCCGTCAACGCCTCCATCATCGGCTCCGACCAGATGTACAACGGCACCTCCGCCCCCACCTTCGCACGCGTCGACCTGCTCAAGGCCAACACCTTCTACAGCCAGTGGTGCACACCCCACGACGGCTCGTTCCAGGAAGCCTCCGTCCGACCGTCCCGCAACCTGTTCCGCGACCCCGTCTTCGGCGGCGAGTTCGGCGCCTCCCTCGGCCCCAATAACGCCTCGAAGCTCTATACCCGGGCCCGCATCGAAGCCTACTTCAACGTCGATCGCGAGACCTTCGAGTCCGACGACTACGCCAACGGCCAGACCTCCGAACTGGCCGCTCGCGGGCTGTACGGCAAGTACGCACTGTTCCTCCCGGCCGACGTGGTGAGCCTCCTGGGCGGCACCGGGCTCGTGCTCAACGAGATCGATGACGTCCTGCTGCGGCTCGATTACGTCTCGGTGGCGCGGTAACGACGAGTGGATGACCAGACGGCGGAGCGCCCGCGCGCCCCGCCGAGGAGGTGACCGATGTCCAGGCGGATCATGGCGGTTGGCGCTGCAACACTGCTCGCGACGGCGTTCGTCGCGACGAACTCCGGGTGCGAGGAAAACCCGGGGACCACCTCGGGCGCGCTCTCCTGCACGCCCGACCCCACCCTGATCGCCGAACACCGCGCCTG
>CAZMRP010000774.1:0-2750 GCA_964568275.1 uncultured Myxococcales bacterium | reverse complement strand
CAACGCGGTCGAGTACTTCGTCAGCTACTACGACTACTACCAGCCCGAGGCCTACATCCCGTCGTCGGACACCTACATCGAGAAGGACGCGACGATCAACGAGCGGATCGACCGGCTGCGCCACGCCGCCACCCGCTCGGTGCTGACCCGCCGCGACACGATCGTCGTCGCCAGCGTCTCGTGCATCTACGGCATCGGCTCGAAGACCTGGTACGACGGGTTGCTGTTGCGGTTCGCCGTCGGCGACGAGCTCGACCGGGAGGTGCTGCTGCGGCGGCTGGTCGAGGTGCGTTACGAGCGGAACGACGTCGACTTCCACCGCGGAACGTTCCGGGTGCGCGGCGAGGTGGTGGAGGTGTTCCCGGCCTACGAGGAGGACCGGGCGGTGCGGATCGAGCTGTGGGGCGACCGCATCGAACGGCTGTCGGAGATCGACCCGCTGCGCGGACGGACGCTGCGGACGATGGAGCGCACGGCGATCCACCCGAACAGCCACTACGTCGTGCCGGCGGCGGAGCTGAAGCGCGCGCTGGCGCTGATCCGCGAGGAGCTGCAGGCGCGGCTGGCGGAGCTGCGCGGCGCCGGCCGGTTGCTGGAGGCGGAACGGCTCGAGCAGCGGACGGGCTACGACCTGGAGCTGATGGAGGTCGCCGGGTTCTGCACCGGGATCGAGAACTACTCCCGGCACCTCACCGGCCGGACGGCGGGCGAGCCGCCGATGACGCTGGTCGACTACTTCCCGCCGGACGCCCTGACGATCGTCGACGAGAGCCACCAGACGATCCCGCAGATCCAGGCGATGTTCCGCGGCGACCGCAACCGCAAGGAGGTGCTGGTCGAGTTCGGTTTCCGGCTGCCCAGCGCCCTGGACAACCGGCCGCTGCGCTTCGAGGAGTGGGAGCGCCGGGTCGGACAGGTGGTGTTCGTCTCGGCGACGCCCGGGGACTACGAGCTGCGCCGCACCGGCGGCTCGTTCGTCGAGCAGGTGATCCGGCCCACCGGGCTGATGGACCCCGAGCTCGAGCTGCGGCCCGTGGCCGGCCAGGTGGAGGACCTGGTCGAGCGGGTGCGGGGGCGGGTCGAGCGCGGCGAGCGGGTGCTGGTGACGACGCTGACCAAGCGGCTGGCCGAGGATCTGACCGAGTATCTGGGCGAGATCGGCGTCCGCGCCCGCTACATGCACTCGGACATCGACACGCTCGAACGCGTGGAGATCCTGCGCGAGCTGCGGCTGGGCGGCTTCGACGTGCTGGTCGGCATCAACCTCCTGCGCGAAGGGCTCGACCTGCCCGAGGTCTCGCTGGTCGCGATCCTCGACGCCGACAAGGAAGGGTTCCTCCGCTCGGCCCGCGCGCTGATCCAGACCTGCGGTCGGGCCGCGCGGAACGTGCACGGCAAGGTGATCCTGTACGCCGACAAGCTGACTCCCGCCATTCGCGAGACGATGAGCGAGACGGAGCGGCGGCGGAAGCTGCAGGCCGAGTACAACACGCTTCACGGCATCGTGCCCGCGTCGATCAAGAAGGCGATCCGCGACATGACCCCCGGCGGCCCGAACCGCGACTACCTCGACCTGGCCGCGGCGCCCGTCGAGCCGTCGGAAGCGGGGGAGGGCGGCATCGAGTACGCTTCGCGGGACGAACTGCTCGCGGCGCTGCGGGCCGAGATGTTCCTGGCGGCCGAGAAGCTCGAGTTCGAGCGGGCGGCCGCGCTGCGCGACCGCCTCGCCGCGCTCACCGGCAGCGAGGCGCCGGCGGCCCGCACCGCGGCACAACCCGGCCAGCGAACGCAGGGACGCCGGGCCCGCCCGGGACGACGCTGACGATCGTGGTACGAGGGAGGGTCCGGCGCGGGACGGGTGGGTCCGGCGAGAAGGACGCTACTGCATCTCCTCGACCATCTTCATCGCCTGCTCGGCCTGGCAGCTCATCCACTGCATGCAGTCGGTCTTGTCGGCGCAGGCCTTGGCTGCGCCCAGCGTCAACTCCGGGGCCATCTCGCAGCCCTTCAGCATCATCGCGCGCTGCTCGTCGAGGTCGGCGCCCACCGCGCCACCGGACAGCTCCTTGGTGCAGCGGATCGTCTGGTCGACGTACGACGCGCAGTCGGTCGCGCCTCCTCCACCGCCCCCGCCGCCGGCCGCCGCACCCTTGGCCGGTCCGGCCGGGGCGGTCTTGTCGAACTCCTCGAGCGCCTCGAGGCAGTTCTCGATGACGTCACAGGCGAGGCTCGAGCACTTCTTGGCTTCCGCCTGCGTCGCGGGCTTGAGCTTCGCGCAGTACTTCATGCAGTCGGCCTTCTCCTCGGCGATGTCGGCGTCGGTGACCTTCTCGCCTTCCTTCTTCGCCTTGTCGGCCTCGCACTTGACGTAGGCCGAGCAGGCCGCGTCGCAGCCGCTGGCAGCCTTGCCGGCGTCGCCGTCGCCGCTGAACACGAAGTAGTAGAGCAGGAAGCCCCCGAGGCCGAGCACGACCACGGCGACGACCGCGATGATGATCCACTTCATCGAACCGCCGCCGCCCGTCGGGGCCGGCATCGGGCCGCCGGGGTATGGGCCGCCGGGCGGAGGAGCAAACCCGGGCGCGCCGAAGGGCGGCTGGCCGGGGGGCGCTCCCGGATAGGCCGGCAGGCCGGCTGCGTCGGGGGGCGCGCCGAATCCGGGCTGCGGAACCGGGTAGCCCGGCTGGGGCATCCCCTGGGGCATCCCCTGGGGCATCCCCTGGGGCATCCCCTGGGGCATCCCCTGGGGC
>CAZMRP010000773.1:0-2750 GCA_964568275.1 uncultured Myxococcales bacterium | reverse complement strand
CCTCCCGTCCAAGACCCCTCCCGTTCCTGCTACACTGTCTCCCCACGGAGGTGCCGCATGGCTGTCCGCTCGACGCTGCTCGCCGCCACCGTCGCCGTGTTCCTCGCCGCCGCCGCCCCCGGCACCGCCCAGGAGCTGCGCGCCGAGGTCACCGTCGGCCGGACCATCCCGGCCGGCGAGCACCTGGTGTTCCGCATCGACCCGGCCGCCGGGACCCTCGCCTTCGAGGATCCGACCCTGCGCGAGCTGTCCGCCGACCAGCAGGCCGCCGTCGCCGCCACCCCCGCCTGGCTCGCCCCCGACCTCGCCGCCGCCTTCTGGCGCCTGCGCCCCGGCGACGACCCCGACGCGCTCGCCCGCCTGATCCTCGACGCCGAAGACCCCGCCCACGTCGATGAGCTCGCCTTCCTCGTCGCCCACCTCTCCCCCGAGGACCTCCAGGGAATGGACCGCGACATCCTCCCGGAAGGCGTGCGCGCGATCTACGAACGCGACGCCGAGATCGCGTTCGCCGACCTCGTCGAGCACGGCGCCGCCGACGACCCCGAGCGCTACACCACGGTCGTCTACCGCGCCCTGCGCGGCGGAACGCCGTTCACCTTCGAGCTGCCCCGCGACGTCTACTACTGGCAGATCGTCCACCCGGTGCTCGAGGGCGAGGACGTCGTCTACATGGACCCGATGCGCCACCGCTCGGCCGACCCCCCGAACGGCGTGCACTGGCGCACCTACCTGTGGACCGACCGGTTCGACCGCAGCTACCAGGCCGCCGCCGTCCTCGCCAGCCCGAACCGCATCACCGCCGCGACCTTCGCCGCCTGGTCGCTGGGCGGGCCGCCGCGCGCCTTCAGCCACTTCACGGGCCTGGAGGTCGGCCCGCTCGAGCTGGTCCGCGCCGCTTCCGGCGAGCCGGTCGCCGTCGCCTTCACCCGCGGCGACCAGCGCTGCGGCAGCAACGACTACCCCAACCCCGACGGCATGTACTTCGCCACGCTGTCCCCGGTCGAGCTGGCCGCCGCCCACGGCGCCCCGGAGTTCCTCGACAACCTGGTCCGAGCCGGCGGCGGCAACGCCGACCTGCTGACGTCCGACCTGACCGTCTGGAGCCCGCTGGCCCACGAGCCGCGCGGCGTCCTGCTCCTGCGCGACCGGATCCCCTTCGACCTCGCCGTCGACCCGAACGAGGCCGCCCCGTCCCTGCTCGGCCGGGTCGTCGACGTGCTCCCGTCCGCCGACCTCGACGCGCTCGTGCTCTCCACCGACGCCGCGCCGTTCCTCAACACGACCTACAACAAGATCGTCGTCCCCTCCGACCAGCCGCGCGCGCTGTACGAGGCGCTGGTCCGCAACACGGAGAAGCTCGAGCGGTTCGTCGATCTCGGCGGCACCTTCGAGCTGCACGGCGCCACGCGGCCGGAGGACGACTGGTCCGACCTGCGGCTGCCGGGCGGCATCCGCGCCGCACCGCAGGACGGCACCCACGAGCACGACACGCTGACACCCTACGGCTATCCCCTGCTGTCCGACATCGTGCCGCAGGCCGAGTACCTCTGGGACTTCGTCCCGCAGCCGGGCCTGCCCGGCGACCGGCACTTCGACCCGACGAGCACCGCGCTGGAACGCCTCGGCTGGTGGGTCTCCCAGGTCGTCACCTGGAACATCCAGGAGAAGGTGTGCTGGAGACGCGGCGGCGTCACCGCCCGCTACCTCTCCCCGCAGGAGATCGCCTACGACCACTTCGGCAACTGCGGCGAGCTGCAGGACCTGTGGACCGGCGCCGGCCGCGCCAACCTGATCGCGATCTGGAACGTCGGCACCCTGGCCGACGACCACATGTGGAACGAGGTCTGGCAGGGCGAACAGTGGATCCCCGTCCAGGTCGACTGGAGCGACAACGACACCCGCCTCGAGAACTGGGGCGTGGCCTACGACGCCGACACCGGCGGCGGCAAGACCATCTCCGGCATGGACGCCTTCCGCGGCGACGGCCTCAGCGTCGCCGCCCTCGGTCGCTACGAACACACCACCCTCGACGACCACCTGTGGAACGACTACTCGCAGCACGTGACCCTCGAGGCCTCCGTCGAGGACGCCGCCGGCAACCCGGTCGACGGCGCGCTGGTGCTGATCGCCACCCCCAGCCTGTACGACCCGAGCGCCCTGACCATCGCCGCCTGGCGCCACACCGGCCCCGACGGCGTCGCCCGCGTCGTCGTCGGCGAGCACAACGACTACTACGTCCAGATCCGGTCGAGCCTCGGCGACTACCCCGACGGCGAGCACGTGGAGGACTGGGTCACCGAGGACGAGGCGGTCCCCGACGCCGTCTTCACCCGCAGCTTCACCCTCGACGGCACCCTGCCGCTCGTCGAACCCGAGGTCGTCCCGCCCGGCGGAAGCCCCGCGGCGCGGCTGGCCGGCCGGGTGACCGTGGCCCGCGAGCTCCTCCGCGGGACCAGCGCGGCCTTCGACCGCACGTTCACCGAGCCGTTCGATTCCGGCGACGTCCAGGTCGAGCTGCTCACCGACGAACAGTACCTCCAGTTCTTCGGCGGCGCGGCCTTCGTCGCCGCCGCCGACGGCCGGCGCGGACGCGAGCTGACGCTCGACGAGCCGCTCCCCGACGGCCGCTACGTGCTCGTGGTCGCCAGCCGGGCCCGCGCCGCCTCCGAACAGGAGGTTGCGATCCACCTCGAGCTGTGGGACCCCGCGGCCGCCGACGACGGCGAGCACGCCCCCGACGCGCTCGG
>CAZMRP010000772.1:0-2759 GCA_964568275.1 uncultured Myxococcales bacterium | reverse complement strand
CTGCTGCACCGCCGCGCCGGACGAAACGAAGCTCGGCTCCACCTCGACCCCGGGATGCGTGCGCTCGAAAGCCGCCGCCAGCTCGTCCAGCGCGTCGCGCAGCGCCGCCGCCGCCGCCACGCGCACGACGCGCCGATCTTCCCGGCCGCGCGGACAGCCGAGCAGGGGGGCGAGCAGCAGCGCGAGCGGCAGCAGACTGGAGCGGAACGTCATGCTCGACCGCCTCCCCGGCGGCCGGGGCGCAAGATAGGCCCGCGGGGTCGAGACGGTCAATCGGCTCGGCGTTCCCGGCCGTCGGCGCCTTCGCGTCCCGACGCGAGGTCTCCGGACCCCGGCGTCGCGGCGCGCGATCCCCTCCCCCGTGGCGCGACTGGACACCCGCCGGCCGGGTCGCTAGGGTGCTCGGCGTCGCGGAACGCGACCCGCGACGGAGGTGGAACGATGCGCGCCTCGCGCGCGAACCTCGCGACGCTCGCCGTCCTGGCGCTGGCGGGCTGCCGGAAACCGGCCGCTACGCCGGCCGACGCCGAGGCGGGTTCTTCGGCGCCGACCTTCGTCGCCGCGGCCTTCGAGCCGCTGGAGCTGCCCGAGTTGCAGCTGCGGCTGGACGTTCCGGCGAACCTCGAGCGGAAGGTCGAGGACGGCAACCTGCGGCTGTGGGCCGAGGGCTTCCCCGGCGCGGAGATCCGCGTGACCTTCACCGACCGGATCGGCCCGACCGGCGGCGGCGGCAGCTGCGACGAGCGGCGGTGCCGCTACGTCTACACCGCGCCGTGCCGCGAGCTGACCTGCGAGGTCCGGGAGCCGGGCGAGCACGTCTCGTTCATCCCCGCGCTGTGCGGCTCCCTGCGCAGCACCTACCAGCCCCCCGCGACGCCCGCCGCGCGGGCGCTGTCGACGGCCGGCACGCACGCCGACTGCGACGACCGGCAGCTCGAGGCGACCCAGGCGCTCGACGGCCCGATCGCCGGGCTGTTGCCGGAAATCGACGCCTGCTGGCGGGCGCACGCCGGCGACGACCCGGACTGGCACACCGGCGAGGTCAACGTGCGGCTGGAGCGCACGATCGGCGAGGGGCTGCAGCGGAGCTACCGGCTGTTCGCGGGGCTCTCCGGCCTGGAGGGCGACACGGCGGCGCTGCAGGAGTGCCTGGACGGCGTGATCGCGCCGCTGCGCGGGCACCTGCCGGCGATCAGCGACGCCGACTGCACCTTCGCCTGGGACCACCGCTTCCTGCTGGGCCGCGAGCCGTCCTGCCCGCCGCCCGGCGCTCCGGTCGCCCGACCGGACGACGGCGGGACCGCCCCGGACGACGGTCGCGCTCCCGACGGGGGCGACGACGCTCCCGCCGCCGGCGAAACCACGGCACCCGAAGGAGGCACGCCATGACGGACTGGGTCTACATCGACAGGATCCGCGAGCACGTGGGCCGCGAGGTGACGCTCAAGGGCTGGCTCGCCAATCGCCGTTCGAGCGGCAAGATCCACTTCCTGCAGGTGCGGGACGGGAGCGGCACGATCCAGTGCGTGCTGGAGAAGAAGGTGCTCGGGGACGAGCTGTTCGCCCGCGCCGACACGCTGCCGCTCGAGTCTTCCGTGGTGGTCCGCGGCAACGTGCGCGAGGACGCGCGCTCGCCGCTGGGCTGCGAGCTGTCGGTGACCGGCTTCGAGGTGGTGTCCGTGGCGCAGGAGTACCCGATCGGGAAGAAGGAGCACGGCACCGACTTCCTGATGGACCACCGGCACCTCTGGCTGCGCTCGCGGCGGCAGCACGCCGCGCTGCGCGTGCGCGCCGAGATCATCCGCGCGATCCGCGACCACCTGGACGCCCAGGGGTTCCTGCTGATCGACGCCCCGCTGCTCACCCCCGCCGCCTGCGAGGGGACGTCGACGCTGTTCGAGACCGACTACTTCGGCGACCAGGCCTACCTGACCCAGAGCGGCCAGCTGTACATGGAGGCCGCGGCGATGGCCTTCGGCCGCGTCTACTGCTTCGGCCCGACCTTCCGCGCCGAGAAGTCCAAGACCCGCCGCCACCTGACCGAGTTCTGGATGGTCGAGCCCGAGATGGCCTACGTCGACCTCGACGGCGACATGGCGATCATCGAGGACCTGATCGCGGCGATCGTGGGCCGGGTGCTCGACCGCCGGCGCGAGGAGCTGAAGGTGCTCGAGCGCGATGTGTCGAAGCTCGAGGCGGTCCGGAAGCCCTTCCCGCGAATGAGCTACTCCGACGCGATCGCGGCGCTGCAGGGCAAGGGAGTCGACGTGCAGTGGGGCGCCGATTTCGGCGGCGACGAGGAGACGGTGCTGGCGAGCGTGCACGAGTCGCCGCTGATGGTCCACCGGTATCCGGCCGACGTGAAAGCGTTCTACATGAAGCGCGACCCGCAGGACGCGCGGCTGGCGCTGGCCGTCGACGTGCTGGCCCCGGAGGGCTACGGCGAGATCGTCGGCGGCAGCCAGCGCGAGGACGACCTGGCGACCCTCGAGGCGGCGCTCGAGCGGCACAAGCTGCCCCGCGCGGCCTTCGAGTGGTACCTCGACCTGCGCCGCTACGGCTCCGTCCCCCACTCGGGCTTCGGCATCGGCATCGAACGCACGGTGGCGTGGATCTGCGGCCTGCCGCACGTGCGCGAGACGATCCCGTTCCCGCGCCTGCTGTCCCGGATCTACCCGTGAGGGAGGCCTACGTCACGGCGCGGTCGCTGGAGCGGGCGGCCGCGCGCTGGGCGCGGGCGCTGCGACCGTGGGCCCGCC
>CAZMRP010000771.1:0-2763 GCA_964568275.1 uncultured Myxococcales bacterium | reverse complement strand
GCGGCGAGCGTGCTGCCGCAGAGCACCCACAGCAGGGCGCCGGCCAGGCCGCGGCGCTCCTCGCCCTCCGGCTGGCGCGGGACCCACCACAGCACCGCCTTGTCCAGGCCGGCCAGGCAGACCCGCAGCGTCACGAGCAGGGCGGCCTGCGCCGTCACGAACAGGCCGAACTCGTGCCGGCCGTACAGCACGACCACCACGCCGGTCAGCAGCGGATAGGCCAGTCGCAGCCCGTAGCCCAGCAGGTTGATCCGCCCGCCGCGTCGCAGGTCCCGCGCATCGCGCTCGAGGTCCGTCGCAGCGGGCCCGGCGCCGCTCACTTCACCAGCTCCACCACCACGTTCTCCGCCGGCAGCAGTCGCGACAGGAAGGTCCCCTCGTAGAGGTACCGCGGCAGCGGCAGGCGGTTGACGAGCGGCTCGACCAGCCGGTTGAGCGACAGCACCCACGCTTTCTCGAACTCCAGGCGGCGCTCCGCGACGCGCGCGAAGTGCGCGTCGACCTCCCAGGCGCGCCGGTGGCCCGCGAGGAAGGCGTCGAAGGTGGTCAGCGCGAAGCCGCGCCGGTGCGTCGGGTCGTCCCACACGTTGCGCGAGGTGAAGTGCGGCACGCGGATCCGGAGCCGCCCGCCGGGTCGCAGCACGCGGTGCAGCTCCCGCATCGCGGCCAGGACGTCCACGTGCTCCAGCACGTCCCGGCACAGCACCTCGTCGAACGTCGCGTCGTCGAACGGCAGCCGGCCCTGCTCCAGGTCGTGGACCACGTCCACGCCCGGCAGCGGCGCCCGGTCGAGGTTGACCCAGCCCTCGCGCACGTCCCGTCCGCAGCCCACGTTGAGTCGTCGCACGCTCATCCTCTCCCTCGCAGGCCGCCCAGAGTCGTCGGGCCGGCAGCCGCAGGCCGGACGTTTGCGGATTCCGGGCCGCGACGGACCGGCCGCGGTTGACAGCTTTCGCGGGCCGTGAACTCAATGGTTCGGCGCGGATGCGGACGGGCGGGCGAGTCCGTCGAGGTGGTGCGGTGGCCACACTGTCGTTCTACAGCTACGACCACGTCGACAACCCGTGGTGCGGCGGCGGCGGGGCCCTGCGCGACGTCGAGCTGCTCGGCCGCTTCCGTCCGGCCTGGGATCGGATCACGGTCTACGTCGGCGACTACCCCGGCTTCGTTCCGCACGAGCGGGACGGGGTGCGCTACGAGTCGCTCGGCGGCGGCCGCAGCGAGCCGGTGTCCCGCGCGCTGTACGCGCTCTGCGCCAACCTGCGCGTGCTGCTCGAGCGGGCCGACGTGGTGGGCAACGACGTCTCGGTCTACGCCCCGCTGCTGGCGGGACTGCTGCGGCCGGGACGTTTTTTCGGGATCGTGCACCACCGGGTCGGCGAGCGGTACCTCGAGCGGTTCGGCGCGCTGGGCCGGCTGCCGTGGGCCGTCGAGCGGCTGCTGCACGCGGGCCTGCGCAACGTCGTGACGGTGAACCGGGCGGTGCGCGAGGCGATCCGCGAGGTCAACCCGCGCGCCCGGCTGCTCGACTCGGCCAACGGCTTCGACCCCGCGCTGCTCGAGCTGACGTCGACCGTGGCCGACCCGCCGTTCGTGCTGTTCGTCGGGCGGCTCGACCCGTTCATGAAGGGGCTCGACGTGCTGCTCGAGGCGTTCGCCGGCGCGGCGGCGAAACACCCGCGGGTGCGGCTGGTGCTCGCCGGGCGCGGCGCGCCGCACTCGATCGCCGACCTCGAACGCCGGG
This sequence comes from uncultured Myxococcales bacterium, assembly GCA_964568275.1. Classification (GTDB taxonomy): domain Bacteria; phylum Myxococcota_A; class Polyangia; order DRWM01; family JAAZOP01; genus JAAZOP01. Next base: position 1,019 of record CAZMRP010000771.1, on the reverse strand, counting down.
CGCGGGCGGCGGGGCTCGCGGAGCGGGTCGAGTTGCGGCCGAACATCGACGAGGCGGAGAAGCGGCGGCTGCTGGCAGGCTGCCTGTTGTTCTGCTCGCCGTCGCGCTTCGAGGGATTCGGCATTGCGGCGCTGGAGGCCAACGCGGCGGGCAAGGCGGTGCTGGCCACCGATACGGACGGTTTTCGCGAGAGCCTCGACCCGGGGAAGACGGCGCTGCTCGTGCCGCCGCACGATGCCGCGGCGCTGCGCGGGGCGCTCGAACGGCTGCTCGGCGAGCCGGAGCTGCGTCGGTCGCTCGAGGTCAACGCGCGGGCCTGGGCCCGGCGCTTCACCTGGGATGCGGTGGCGGCGCGCGAGTTGGAGTGGCTCCAAGCCACGTTCCTCGGCGGAGCTTGAGGCACCGCGGCGCGCAGGGTATCGTCGGCGGCGATGGTGGAACCTGCGTGCCGGGTGTGGCGCGGTCGGGCGGGCATGCTCGCCGCGTTCGGGGCGTGGCTGACCGTCGCGGCCTGCGCCGATTCGTCGACCGGCGCGCCGGACGGAGCGGACTGCCCGCCCGGGACCCAGCGCTGCGGGGCCGAGTGCGTCAACACCTACGAGAACGTCCGGCATTGCGGGACGTGCGACCGCGCTTGCGAGTCCGGCGAGGTGTGCAACGAGGGACGCTGCCAGACCGTCTGTTCCCCCGGTCTCACCGACTGCGACCGCTCCTGCGTCGACGTCACCTCGGACGAGGCGCACTGCGGGCGGTGCGGCAACGCCTGCGGTGCCGGCATCGAGTGCAGCGAGGGGTTCTGCGAGGTGCGGCTGACCGGCGTGCTCGGGGGCCTCCACGTCCATCCGGGCGGGCGCGTGGTGTTCGAGGGGACGGTGTCGGTCCCGGCGTGGAACGGCACCGACGACGTGAGCTCGTGCGACGTCGGGGAGACGGGCTGCCTGCGGGTCGAGGCGGCGCGGATCGTGTTGCCGGCGGGTGCGACGATCGATGCGGCCGGGAGCGGCGCCGGCGGCGGAGGG
>CAZMRP010000770.1:0-2779 GCA_964568275.1 uncultured Myxococcales bacterium | reverse complement strand
CCAGCCCGACGACGTCGATCCCGGCCTGCAGCGCGTGGTACGCGCCGATCAGGCCGACGTTGCCGCCGCCGAGCACGAACAGCCGCCGGGTCGGCCGGACCAGGTCGCGGTTGACCAGCGTCTGGAACGCCCCGGCGCCGTACACGCCGGGCAGGTCGCCGCCGGGAAAGACCAGCGCCTTCTCCCGCGCCCCGGCCGCCACCAGCAGCGCCTCCGGCCGCACCACCGCGTAGCGACCGCCGCGCACCACCCCGACCGCGCGGTCCTGGAAGATCCCCACCGCCGAGGCGTCGAGCCAGACCTCGACGTTCGGCAGCGCCGCCAGGTCGCGCTCGAGGATCGTCGCGATGTCGATGCCGCGCGTGCCGGCGTAGCAGTCGGCGACCGAGCCGAAGAAGGTGTGGGTCTGCAGCGTCAGCTTGCCGCCCAGCGCCTGCTTGTCATCGATCAGCAGCGTGCGCACGCCCGCGCGGCCCAGCTCGATGGCGGCGGAGATCCCCGCCGGACCGCCGCCCACCACCAGCACCGGCACGGAGACCTCGCCGATCCCGGCGCCCGCCGGCGGCAGCCGATCGTCGGCCCCGAGCGTCGGGCGGCCCGCCACCGGCTCGACCCGCATCCCGGGCCGCACCACCGTCATGCAGGCCTTGACCGGCCGGCCGTCGGCCAGCACGGTGCACTGCGAGCACTGCCCGTTGACGCAGTAGATGCCCAGCGGCTTGCCGTCCCGGTGGTGGCGGCCGAAGATCCGGACGCCCGCCGCGTACAGCGCGGACGAGATCACCTCGCCCTCGCGCGCGGCCAGCGGCCGGCCGGCGAAGCGGAACTCCACGGTCGCCGCGCCGCCCGGCGCCAGGATCGGATGCCGTTCGATGCGCCCCCCGGTGCGCGCTCCGCGCGCGGTTCCGCGTCGCCCGCTCACCGGATCACCTCCACCCGCCCCGGGTCCATCGCTCCGAGCGGCACCAGGCGCGGCGTGCTGCGCGACCACGAGCCGGAGCGCGCGGCGAGCGCCGCCGACAAGGCGCAGCGCAGGCAGTCGGCGTACACCCGCTCCGCTCCCCGCTTCGCCGCCCTCGTCACCACCTCGTCGACGGCGGCGCGCGACGGGCTGCCGCCGAGCCACCCGCCCGCGGCGTACGGCGAGCGGCGCGTCGCCGGCTTGATCGACGGCAGCAGCGCGTCCCACGCCGCGGCGCCGCCCGCGTCGCAGGCCGGCAGCCGCAACGCCGCCCCGTCCTTCACCCGCACCCCGGCCTCGACCAGCACCTGCACCAGCGGCACTACCGGCGCCGGCAGCCGGACGCCGACCGCGGCGTACCCCTCGTTCAGCGTCCGCGCGCAGCCGACGCAGGACGTGACGATCCGCTTCGCCCCCGTCGCGCCGAACCGCTCGGCGTTGCGCCGCGCGAGGTCCGCGAAACGCTCCGTCTCCCCCGCGGCGCGCAGCGGTCCCCCCGCCCCGCGCTCGTCGGACAGCTCGCGCGCTTCGATTCCCGCCGCCGCCAGCAGCGCCGGCGGGTCGCCGGCGTCCGCCCCGGGCAGCGCTTCCTCGAGCAGCACGCCGGCCAGCGGGGCGATGCCGTGCAGATACAGCGTCTCGCAGGTCTCGCCCGGTCCCAGCGGCGCCCGTCGGCTCCAGGCCGGCCGCGCAACCGGGTCGGCAAGCAGGGCCGCCAGCAACGTGAGCGACCCGTCGAGCCCCGGCTCGACCGGTTTCGTCCACCGCTCCAGGCCGGTCGGTCCCATCCGCTCCACGGTCGCCGAGAACGCCGCCAACTCGGCCGGTGCGACGCACGCAACGCGTTCGGGAGCCACACCTACCGTCGCCAGCAGCCGACGGGTGCGGGCCACCACCATCGCGGCCCGCTCCGCCCCCCGCTCGAACCGGCAACCGTGCCGGTCGCCGCCGCACGGGACCACCGCCACGCCGTCGGCGCCCCGCGCCAACGCCTCGAGCAGCATCCGCTGCGACACGCGGCCGGCGCAGGGGAGCGCCCGCGCACCGGCGACTTCGCCCGCCACGCGTCGGCAGGCCAGCACCTCGAACCGCACGGCGGTCATCGGGACACCTCCGTCCCGCCCGCCGCGCGCCGCGCCCGCTCGGCCCCCAACGCCGGATGCTCGTCGCCGAACCGCGCCCGCAGCGCCTGTTCCACGTCGCAGCGGCGGCACTCGTAGGACAGCGCGCAGAGCGCCCCCGGCACCAGCCCCAGCCGTGCGTAGCGGCACAGCCGCTCCTCGCCCGCCGCGCGCCGGAAACGCTCCGCCGCCTCGGCCTGCGAGTGCAGGATCCCCGTCGGGCAGATCCAGTCGCAGGCGCCGCAGCCGAGGCAGGCCTCGTGGTCCTCGCCGAACGGCATGCCGACGCCCCGCTGGTGCCCGCGGCCGGTGAAGCCGATCGCCGAGGCGTGGACCGCTTCGGCGCAGGCCCGCACGCACAGGCCGCAGAGGATGCAGCCGTCCGCCGCCGGGTCGGGCTCGAACGGGCCCGTCGCGCCGAGCCGCTCGGCCAGCTCCCGCAGCTTCGGCGCCTCCGGCGCGCGCGCCAGCAGCAGCCGCATCGTCGTGCGCCGCAGCGCCTCCACGCGCTCGCCGCCCGTCGTCACCTCCAGCCCGTCCAGCGCCGGATACTCGCACGAGGCGGCGACGCGCGCCTTCGCCGGACGGCCGTGGGACGACGGCGCCCGCACCTCGACCACGCACAACCGACAGGCGCCGTACGGCCGGAGCAGCTCGTGGTCGCACAGCGCAGGAATCTCGATCCCGGCGCGCCTCG
>CAZMRP010000769.1:0-2783 GCA_964568275.1 uncultured Myxococcales bacterium | reverse complement strand
ATGTTCGCCGCGGATGAATCCGTTGAGCGTCCTGTCGATCAGCGCCGGGGTGATGCGGAACACGCCGCAGTCGAGCGCGTCGTAGTCGGTCAGTTCCTTGCCGATGGCGACGATCCGGTCGCCGGGCCGGCCGACCTTGGTCGCGTCATCGATGTCGAAGCACGTCTCGGGGTCCTCGTCGACCATCAGGTGGCAGATGCCGTCGTTGACCGGCAGCCGGCACAGCGTCCGGACCAGCGGCGCCTCGTACAGGTGGTCCGACATCGACAGGATGCACGGACCGTCGACGTACTTCGCCGCCGCGAGCAGCGACACGCCGTTGGACTTCTGCCAGTCGGGATTCTCCACCACCGTGATGTCGATCCCCTGCTCGCCGGCCAGGGCCTGGCGGATCTTCTCGCCCTGGTACCCGACCACCACCACCGCCTCGCGCAGACCCGCCTCGCGGAACGCCGCCAGCACGTGCTGGATCAACGTCCTGCCGCCGACTTCCACCAGCGGCTTGGGGATCCCCGAGCCGTTGACCAACCGCGAACCGCGCCCCGCCGCCAGGATGATGCCGCGCTCCACCGTCATCTCCGCCTCACCCACGTCAACCCCACCAGAGCCCTCAACTCGTCACCGATCTGTCGCACGCTCGGCTCAGTGTGAATCCGATTCACACCCTATCCTGCAACACCCTACACAGCACCCCTCTGCGGTACCTGCCGCGGAGTCGGGGCTAACTACCACCAATCCGGGACCTTTCTCAAGTCCCGCGACCCGCGGCCGGGCCCTCGGAACGCCCGGCCGGTTCGACGGCCACGGCCGGCTGCAAACCGCGGGCCAATTCGTCGTCGGTCTGGCCGCTTGGGCCCCGATCCGCCATCTTGTTGCCCGGGCACGATTGGTGCTAGAAGCGGCCGACCCGCCTGGACGGGCCGTCGGGGGAAGGGAAGAGGAGGCGCGGATGCGTCAGAAGCCGGCGAAGATCGAACCTGCCGAGGGCAAACTCGGCGTGCTGCTCGTGGGCCTGGGGGCCGTCTCGACCACCTTCGTGGCCGGCGTGGCGCTGGGACGCCGCCACCAGCGCCGCCCCTACGGTTCGCTGACCCAGCTGGGCACCATCCGGCTCGGCAAGCGCACCGACAACCGCTCCCCGCTGATCAAGGACTTCGTCCCGCTGGCCGACCCGAACGAGATCGTGTTCGGCGCCTGGGACTGCTTCGCCGACGACGGCTACGCCGCCGCGGCCAAGGCCGGCGTGCTCAGCCGCGAGGACCTCGAGCTGGCCCGCGAGGACCTCGCCGCGCTCAAGCCGTGGCCCGCGGTCTTCTCCCGCGACTACGTCAAGCGCCTGGACGGCACCCACGTCAAGCACGGGAAGAACAAGCTCGAGCTGGCCGAGCAGGTGATGGCCGACATCCGGAAGTTCCAGCAGGAGTCCGGCGTCGCCCGCACCGTGATGATCTGGTGCGCCTCGACCGAGATCTTCCTCAAGCCGGGCCCGGCGCACGAGTCGGTGGCGGCGTTCGAGAAGGCGATGGCGGCCGACGACCCGTCGATCGCCCCGAGCATGATCTACGCCTACGCGGCGCTGAAGTGCGGCGTCCCGTTCGCCAACGGCGCCCCGAACCTGACCGTCGACCTGCCGGCGATGTGGGAGCTGGCCCGCCGGCAGCAGCTCCCGATCTGCGGCAAGGACTTCAAGACCGGCCAGACCCTGATGAAGACGATCCTCGCCCCGGGCTTCAAGGCCCGGATGATCGGCCTCCACGGCTGGTTCTCCAGCAACATCCTCGGCAACCGCGACGGCGAGGTGCTCGACGACCCGGAGTCGTTCAAGACCAAGGAGGAGAGCAAGCTCTCCGTGCTCGACTCGATCCTCCAGCCCGAGCTGTACGGCGAGCTGTACGGGGACTTCCACCACAAGGTCCGCATCAACTACTACCCGCCGCGCGGCGACAACAAGGAGAGCTGGGACAACATCGACATCTTCGGCTGGCTCGGCTACCCGATGCAGATCAAGATCAACTTCCTCTGCCGGGACTCGATCCTCGCCGCCCCGATCGTCCTCGACCTCGCCCTGCTGCTGGACCTCTCCCAGCGCAGCGGACTGCACGGCATCCAGGAGTGGCTGTCGTTCTACTTCAAGAGCCCGATGGTGCCGCCGAAGCTCTACGCCGAGCACGACCTGTTCATCCAGCTGATCAAGCTCAAGAACACCCTGCGCTGGCTGCGCGGGGAGGAGCTGATCACCCACCTCGGCAACGAGTATTACGACTGACCGCGACCTACGGCCGAAGCGCCGGCGGGAAGTCGCCCAGCCGCTCCGGGTCGTCCTCCGCACGCCACAGGAACCACCCCTCCGCGCCGCCGTACAGCAGCGCGTCGGGTACCGCCTCCGCCACCCCCGCCGCCGTCAGCTCGGTGACGTCGTAGTGCGCCGCCCGCACCACCGACCCGTCGGCCGCCCGCACCAGGTACAGCCCGTCGAACCCGTACAACCCGGGCTGCTCGACCCGCACCGCGACCCAGCGCCCGTCCGGGGAGTCGCACCGCTCGTAGCCGTCCACCGGGGCGCTCCCCGGCAGCGTCACGTCGCCGACACCCGCCACCCCCACCGTCAGCGGCGCGTCGCCCGCGACCACCGTGCGGCCCACCACCGCCCCGGCCGGCGACCCGTCCGGAGCCGACGGCGGCGCCTCCCCCGCGAAGCGCCGGCACGACCAGTCGTCCGTCGCGACCCCGCCCAGCACGACCGACCCGTGGGGCGAGCGGAACACCCAGCGCGGCCCGGCCCC
>CAZMRP010000768.1:0-2784 GCA_964568275.1 uncultured Myxococcales bacterium | reverse complement strand
CGCCGCCGCGGCCAAGCCGCCGGCCAAGGCGGCCGCGACGCGGCCCCCGGCGAGGAAGGCCGCGGCCAAGCCGAAGGCCAAGCGCCCGCTGTCCCCGAAGCAGGCGGCCGCGCGCCGCGTCCAGGGCCAGTACCTCGGCCTGCTCCGCAAGTTCCCCGAGAACCAGAAGAAGCAGTACCGGGCCATCGCCCAGAAGGACGGCGTCGGCGCCGCCCTCTCCGCCATCAAGTCCGCCCTCGGCCGCAAGTAGCCGCCCGCCGCCGCCGCCGGCGCCGTCCGACCGCTCAGTGGACGAAGCGCACGTCGTCGAGGAACAGCACCATCGTCGGGCCGGGATTGTCGGCCGTCACGGCGTTGATCGTGGCGAGTGTGCCGCAGGTCGACGCCAGGTCGATCGTCGCCTCGCTCCACTCCGGGCCGACCGCCACCTCGGTCCCGACGCACCGCTCGCCCTCGAGGCTCGCCGCGACGTTGAGCCGGCCGGTCCCGGAAGCGGTGCGCGCGCGCAGCGACAGCGTGGCGAACGTGGCGCTGGGAAACGGCTGCCGGTAGTAGATGTGGAACCCGCTCCACTGCGCCAGCCGGTCGACGCGGATGCACGAGCCGGAGCCGCCCCAGCAGCCGTCCGTGGTCTCCGCGTCGGTCGCCTCGCCCCACGGGTTGAACTGCCAGCGCACCTGGTCGATCCCGCCGTAGCCGTCGCCGTACACCGTCGCCGGCGGCTCGAACACGCAGGCGCCGCCCGACGAGGGCGCCTGGTCGGTGAGCTGGGCGCCGAGGTCGAACGTGCTGCCGTCGGGCACGGCGTAGGTCAGCACATTGGGCGTCTCGAGCACTTCGCCCTGGGCGCTGGTCAGCCGGAACAGCCCGCCCGGACCGTCGGCGGCGAAGGTGACGTTGTCGTCGAGCACGTGCCAGGCGCCGCCGCTGCGCTGCACCGCCCGCCACTCGCCGCCGTCCGCGGTGCGGTAGTCCGCGGAGCGGATCGGGATCCGGTGGTTGAGGAACTGCAGCCGCAGGTAGCCCCACTCGTTGCGGTCGTTGAGCTGCAGGAACACGTTGCCGTCCACGGGACAGGGAACCCGCCGCGCCTGCGCCTCGTCCAGGCCGCCCGCGTGCAGCGCCGCCCCGGCTTCCGACGACAGATCGAAGTGGAAGTGGCCCCCCGCGCACAACGGGTTGCCCTCGATCGGACACAGATCGTGGACCATCACCGTCCGGGTGTCGGTGATGGTGTCGATCTCCCAGCACTCGCCGCAGGCCTCGCCGGGCTCGCCGCCGTACGAGCTGCCGTTGTACGGCTCGGCGATCGCCAGCGTCAGACCGGCCCGCACGAACGCCGGCAGGAGCCCGTGGGTCCGATCGTACTCGCACCAGCCGCCCGCGGCGGCCGTGTACGAGGTCAGCCGGACGCTGCCGCACTCGGCGCTCGGCCCCGGCCGCACATCCCCGCCGCCGTCCTCCGTCGAGCCGTCCGGCGGCGGCGTCCCGGAATCGTCGCCGCAGCCGAACGCCAGCCAGCACAGGACTCCCAGCAACCCGCTGCAGGTGCGCATGCGGCGCAGTGTAGACGAGGGTTGTGCTATGGTCGAGCGGCGATGGGGACCGGGTGATGGACCACGCGACGACCGCGACGTTGCCGCCGCGCCCCGCACGGGTGGACGCGGTGCGGGCCCTGCTCGGCCCGGCCGACCCGGCGGTGCGGCAGCTCGCGCGGGGCATCCGCGGCATCACCCACCGCAGCTTCGACCGCCACGTGCTGCCGCTCGTCGACCGCCACTGGCCGGCGCTGCGCGGCCTGCCGTTCTACGTCAAGCTCCGCATCGGGGCCTGCGACCTGTACGCCTCGGCACCGTACACCGCCCTGTTCTGCGCCCCGCGCCAGCCGCTGCTGGTGCGCGCCGTCACCACCGCGGGCGACCGGCTGCCCCTCCCCGCCCCGGCCCTCGGTCTGCTCGGCCGCGCGGCGCTGGAGGTCCTGGGACGCGTCGCCTATCCGGAACAGCACCGGCGGATCGTCCAGATCGCCTCCTTCATCGTCGTCGTCGACCACGTGCTGGACCACTGCCTGCCGGAGCCTCCCACCGCCCGCGGCACGCGGCTCCGCGCCGTGATCGACGGCCGCGAGCCGCCGACGACCCCGGAGCTGGCCCTCACCCGCGCGCTGGTCGTCGCGATGGGGGCACGGCTGGAGCCGGAGGAGCGGGCCGCGTTCGAGGCGGCGATGGAGCGGCTGCACCACTGGATCCGGGCCGAGGTGCGGGCGATGAACGGCGAGCCGGACCCCGAAGGGCTGGGCCATCGACGGGCCGGCGTGGAGGGCGGCATCGACGGCCTGCTGTTCCCCGTCGTGCGCTGGGCCGGCGAAGGCGCCCGCCGCTGGATGTACGACGTGTCGCTGTTCATGCAGATCCTCGACGATTGGTTCGACGCCGAACTCGACGCCGCCGCCGGCCGGTCGACCCCGGTCCTCGAGGGGCGCTGGACGTTCGACGACATCGAGCGCGGCTGGCGCCGCACGGTCGACAACCTCGAGGCGCTGGTTCGCGCGGCCGGCACGGGCTCGCCGCGCTACGTCCGCTTCGTGCGGGAAGCCTACGTGCTGATGCTCGGCGAGGTCATCGAGGCGATGGCCCGGAGGCCGGAGCTGTGACGGTGGACCGATGAGCGCCGTCGGCGGTCCCGCGCCGCTGGCCCCGGTCGTGCTCGTGCTCGGCAAGGGCGGCGTCGGGCGCACGACCGTCGCCGCGGGCCTGGCCGCGTGGGCGGCCGAGACGCAGGGCC
>CAZMRP010000767.1:0-2791 GCA_964568275.1 uncultured Myxococcales bacterium | reverse complement strand
CGCTTGGCCGGGGCGGCCTTGCGGGCGGGGGCGGCCTCGGCTGTCTTCGGCGCGGACTGCGCGGTCTCGCGCAGCATCAGGTGCAGCCAGCGCAGCATCTCGGCCCCCGGCTCCTCGCGCAGGTGCAGCGCGCCGCCGCGGCAGCGGTCCCAGGCGTCGCAGTCGGCGCAGCCGCCGGAGCGGGTCCAGGAGCGGTCGCGGAACACCTGGTAGCGGTCGTTCCACACGTCCCGGAAGCGGTCGCGCGAGACGTGCCCCTGGGCGAAGGCCGGCCCCAGCTCGGGACAGGCGCCGATCGTGCCGTCGCGCAGGATGCCGCCGGTGGTGATCCCGGCGCGGCACTGCGAGAGGTACGGGCGCACGGCCCCCTCGAACTCGTCGCCGACGTACCCCTCCTCGCAGAACTCGGGCTTGGGCAGCAGGCCGTCGGTGCGGGCGGCGCGCACGAACTCCAGCAGCCGGCGCACCTCGTCGGGCCCCGGCACCAGGTCGGGGCGCTCGGCGGCGCGGCCGATCGGCATCACGATCCCGAGGCGCCACAGCGGCACGCGGGCCTCGGCGACCATCCGGCGGACCTGGGCCAGCACCGGGATCACCGGCCGGGTGACGGTGGTGATGATCTCGAGCTTGCCCTTGTAGCCCGCCTCGCGCAGGTGCCGGATCGCCTCGGCGACGGCCAGGGTCGAGCCGCGGCCGCGCAGGCGGTCGTTGAGGTCCGGCGGCGCGTCCATCGACAGCGAGATCGATCCGATCCCGCAGCGGACCATCTCGCGGGCCGCGGCGGGGTCGAGCAGCCGGGCGTTGGAGACCATGCCGTAGGGGAAGCCGAGCCGGCGCAGCTCGGCGAAGATCGAGAACACCCCCTCGCGCAGCAGCGGCTCGCCGCCCGTCACCGCCACCATCACGCGCCGCGGGTCGAAGTCCGCCGCGACCTGACGCAGCTGCTCGAGCCACTCCGGGATCGTCAGCTCCTTCGCGCTGTCGGTGGGCAGGCAGGACGAGCCGCAGTAGGCGCAGGCGAGGTTGCAGCGCCGGGTGATCTCGAGGAACAGATAGCGCAGCGGGTGGTCGCGCATCAGGCCGTCGATCAGCTCGGCGTGCTTCGCCCAGCGGTCGGCGTCGGGCCCGCCCGGCTGCGCGGGCGGACGGGCGTCGCGGGGAGCCTGGGAATCCGGCTGGGGCAGGTCGCTCATGAAGCTCCAGGGGCCGGCGCGCTGCGTCCGGCGTCGGCCTAGCCGGCGTCGACCGGCATCGGACCGTAGAAGGCCGCGGAACCGCCGTCTTCCTCGGGTCCGGCGTCGACCGGGATCGGTCCGTAGTAGGCGGTCGGCGTGTCCTCCTCGACGTCGGTGCCGGCGTCGGTGGGCGGCGGTCCGTACCAGGTCGGCGAATCGAGGTCGACGTCGGGGCCGCCGTCGACGGGGGGCGGACCGTAGAACGTCGCCATGTCCGAGGGGACGTCGGCGACGTCGGCCGGAACGTCCTCGACCACGTCGATGTCGGCGTCGGCGTCGGCGTCCGCGCCGGTGCCTTCCACGCAGATCCGGCCCCACTCGACCGTTTCGCCGCAGCCGTTGTCGTAACGCAGCGGGACGGGGTCGCAGTACCACCCGACGCCGTAGTTGGTGACGCACTGCAGGTCGCCGGTGCAGGTGGCCGGGCCGTAGTAGGCGACCGGCGTGCAGTCGGGGGCGACATCGCCGACGGTGTCGGCCGGGGTGTCGGCGGCCGCGTCGCGGTCGCCGTCGTCCCCGCCGGTGCAGGCGACGAAGGCGCCGCCGCCGGCGAGCGCCACCGCGACCATCCAGGGGCGCAGCTTGCGGACCTGACGCATCCAGCGTACGAGCATCGCAACCTCCCGCGGCCCGGCGGGCCGCCCCGTCCTTCTCGACGAGCCAAGCATGACCCGGAAGCCGGCGGAGCGCAAGCGCTCCCGCGCGGTTCACCGCGCGGTCGGCGGGGCCGTGGGCAGCACGTCGAACACCGGCCGGCCGAACTTCGCGGCGCCGAAGCGCACCAGGATCTCGCGCCCCGGGCCGGTCGTGACGAACTCGACGAACCTCGCGGCCGGCTCGTGCCGCAGCTTCGGGTAGCGCGTCGGGTTCAGCAGGGACACCGAGTAGAGGTTGGTCCACGCCGGCCGGCCCGAATCGACGAGCAGCTCGAGCTCGAGAGTCGGCTGCGCCTGGAGGAAGGTCGCGGTGTCGACCAGGCAGTAGCCCTGTCGCTCGCTCGCCACCCGCAGCGTGTGGACCATGCCCGCGCCCACCTCGAGGTACCAGTCCCCGGACGGTTCGAGGCCGGCGGCCTGCCAGAGCTTCCGCTCCTTGCGGTGCGTGCCGGAGTCGTCGCCGCGGGAGACGAACGGCGCCAAACCCTGCGCGAGTCGCGCGAACACCTCGGCCGGCTCCTCGAGTCCCCGGATGCCGGCCGGGTCCGCCGCGGGCCCGACGACGATGAACCGGCCGCGCATCAGCTCCTCGCGCCGCGCCAGAATCCCCTCCTCGAGCAGCTGCTGCTCGCCGTCGGGGTCGTGGGTGAACAGCAGGTCGGCGTTGCCGTCGCGCCCCAGGCGCAACGCCTCGCCCGAGCCCACCGCGACCGGCGCGACCTTGATCCCCGTCTCGCGTGCGAAGGCCGGCAGCAGCTCGTCGAGCAATCCGCAGTCGCGGACCGAGGTCGTCGTGGCCATCACGATCCGCTGCTCGGACTTCCGGCAGCCGGCGGATCCGACGGCCGACAGGACCGACAGGACCGGCAGGGCGAGGACGAGACGGCAGCGAATCATGCG
>CAZMRP010000766.1:0-2794 GCA_964568275.1 uncultured Myxococcales bacterium | reverse complement strand
CGGCGGCACGGGCGCCGCCACGCCGGCATCCACGTCGGTGCGCAACTCGGCGGCGGAGCCCTGGACGGCGGCCGGCGCCGCCGTCCCGGCCTCCGGGGCGGCCAACGGCCGGCTGGTCGCCGAGCGGTCGGTTCCTTCCGGTCGGCAGACGAAGTACACTAGGCAGAACCCGAGGGCCATCGAACCGAGGGCCACGGACACCAGCGGCAGCGCGCGCACCTTCTCCGCCGGCGTCGGCTCCCGGACGTCCGGCGGTCCCATGCGCTCGCTCCCGCTGTTCCGCTCGCCGCTCACGGAGCGGATCGGTAGCGGAGTCGGCCGCCAGGGTCAAGCAACGGCGTCACCTTTCCGCACCCGCCCCCGGGAACCTCGAGCCCCCGCCGGGACACGAACGGTCTGCGTTGTCGCTCCGGATCGGGGGTGTTATGCTCCGGGCGGCGCGCGGGGAGGAGAAGATCGTGCTGGTGTCAACGATGGTCCACGGATTGGCTTCGACGCTCCAGGCGACGCTGGCCCAGCCGGCCGGGGGGTCCGGCGGCGAGGCGGACTTCGGCGTGTGGTGGGGCGTGCTGCTCGCGTTCGTCGTCGCGCCGATCGTGCTGTACACGGTGAAGTTCATCGGCGAGCGGCGGCGGGACCGGCGGACGCGCGAGCTGATCGAGGAGTCGAACCGCGAGGGCCCGGTGCCGGAGCTGCCGCCGGACTTCGAGGTCCCGCAGGTGATTCCGCGGAAGAGCAAGGGCGGCCGCCGCCGCTGAGCCGCGGGGCCGGAAGGACGTGCCGGCGATGTCGATGCTGCTGGGACTGCTGTCGACCCACCCCGCGTGGCTCCCGTGCCTGCTCGAGTCGCAGCACGAGGTGTTGCGCGTTCCGGACCCGCCCCAGCCCGGCGGGTGGGGCATCGGCTTCTACCAGCAGGGCGAGGTGCTGCGCCGGCTGACGCCGCTCGAACGCGCCGCGGAGCCGCTCGAGTTCCGCCGGCTGGCCCACGACGTCCGCAGCCAGGTGCTGGTGGGACACGTGCGTCGCGCCGGCCCGGCGGCCCCCGCCAGCGCCGCGAACACGCACCCGTTCCGGTTTCGCGAGTGGCTGTTCGCGCACGTCGGCGGCCTGCCGCGCTTCGGCGAGTTGGCGCCGCGGCTGCTGCAGAACGTCCCCGAGTTCCTCGCGCGCAACATCGCCGGCGAGACCGACTCCGAGCTGCTGTTCCACGTGATCCTCGCGCACCTGCAGGAGCTGGGCGGCCTGCGGCATCCCGACGTCGGCGTCGACGTCGTCTGCGAGGCGGTGCGGCGCGGGATCCGGGAGACCGACGACGCGGTCGCCGCCACGGGGGACGAGCGGCCGGCGTTCGCGCTGGTGCTGACCAACGGCAACAGCATGGCCGCCGCGAGCCGGGGCGTGGCGCTGTCCCTGGCGCAGTTCGACCGGCTGGTCGACTGCCGGGACTGCGCCCAGGAGCGCCGCGACCGCTGCGAGCTCCTGGGCAGCGAGCGCACCGATCTGCGCGCCGTGCTGGTGGTCGCCGGTCGTCGTCCGCTGCCCGCGCGCTACGAGGCGCTGCCGGAGGAGTCGCTGACCGGGATCAAGCCCGACGCCACCGTCGAGGCGATCCCGCTGCGCCCGTCCGCGATCGGCCTGTCCGGGTTCTGAGCCGGCGCGGCGGCTACGGCGGCGGGCCGCCGCTCCCCGTCAGCCCCGGAGCGGCGGGCGAAGCGCCGGCCGTGCCCTGGAGCTGGTTGGTGATCTCCCGCAGCTGCCGGATCTTCTGCCACAGCCAGCGCTTGTTCGGGTAGTTCTCGAACTTCTCCGCGAACTGCGAGTACAGCGTCAACGCCTTGTCGAACTGCCGCATCCGCTCGTGGCAGTCGGCGAGCGACAGGTGGTAGTCGTCGGCCATGTCGCGGTCGAGGTCCGACTCGATCAGGCCCTGGAGGATCGTGATCGCCTCCTCGCAGCGCCCCTCGGCCTTGAGCACCTCGGTCAGCGCGTGCTGGACGCGCGTGACGTAGGGCGAGGCGCGGTCGAGCGCGATCGCCTGGCGCAGCTGCGTCTCGGCGTCCGGCCAGCGCCCCTCGTGCATCGCCTGCAGCCCGGTCTGGAAGTGCTCGAAGGACAACCGCCCCTTGGCCTCCGCCAGCACGTCCCGCAGGATCGTCCGCTCGTTCGGCGTCAGCTCCTCGTCGGCCTTCTCGGCCCGCAGCCGGTCCCACTGCGCCAGCACCTGCTCGAAGTTCTCGTTGCGGTGGAACTCGTACAGCGCCGAGATCGCGGCCTCGTCCCGCGTCGTCGTCGGCACCTGCGGCTTGGCCGCCTCGAGCTTCCCCTTCAGCTCCGCCTTCTCGCCCTGCAGCTTCTCGATCTGCTCCTCGTCCTGGTCGATCCGCACGTCGTAGGCCATCTTCAGCCCGACGAAGATCAGCACCACGAAGATCACGTAGGCGGCGGCCGAGTTCCACAGCATCCGCCGTTCGTAGGTCTTCTGCTTCTTGGCCACCGTCTTCAGGTCGGCGCCGAGGGCGGCCGTCAGGTTGTTGGTGCGGATCACCAGCGAGCGGATCTCGACGATCTCCTTCTTCACCTCGCGGATGTCGTCGTCCATCGGCTGCATGGCGCGGGCCGCATCGTACCGGAAGGTCGGGGGCCCGGGCAAATCGAACGCGCGACGGCCTTGCCAGGGCGGCGAAATCGTTGTAGGAGTCGCGCCGGAACGGAGGGACGCCCGTGTACGACAGCTCGGACATCCGCAAGAATCTCAAGATCCTGATCGATGGCCAGCCCTGGGTGGTCGTCG
>CAZMRP010000765.1:0-2804 GCA_964568275.1 uncultured Myxococcales bacterium | reverse complement strand
GCCCCCCGCCCGACCCGTCCCGGCGCCCACCGCCCGACCCGACCCCTAGACCCAACCCCCGCCGGAGCCCGCGCCCGACCCGGACCCGCACGCCGCCGCGGAGCCCGCGCCGACCCCCGAGCACAAACAGGAGCCCGAAGGAGACGCGCACGCCGCCGCGGATCCGGAGCCGACACCCGAGCCCGACCGCGAGATCCCCGCCGCCGCGGAGCCCGAGCCGACACCCGAGCCCGAGCCGGAACCCGGGCCCGAAGCTCCCATGGCCGATCCCAACGAGGGCGTTTCCGCCTACGTCATCGCCGGCGTGGAGGCGGCACCGGTTCCGACCGAGCCGATCGAACCGGAACCGATCGAACCCGAACCCGAGCCGGAACGCCCCGCCCCGGAGAAGCGAGACGACGACGGGCCGTCGCTGGAGGATCTCGAGGCGGCGTTGGCGTCGGTGTCGATCCCACCCCCGCCACGCGGACCGAACGGGACGCCGGCCGACGGCATGCTCGACATCGATGTCGGTGCTCCGGCGGTGGCGGCCCGGACGGCACGCGGCGGTGCGGACGACGCCGACGGACTCGAGCTGCCCGGCTGGGACGACGAGCCGGCGGCGCCCACCCTCTCGGAACAACTGGCGCACGACAGCATCGCGTCGGCGCTCGGGGCCGAAGAGCCCGCGACCGCGATCATCGAGGCCTCGGACGATCTGGACCTCGAGTCGCTGCCGCGCAACACGCGCGAGCTCCGCATCCTGACCCGCCACCCGCCCGTCCGTCCCTCGCCCCGGCCGCCGGCCGAACTGTTCGCCGACATCCCGGGGGCGGCGCCCGCCGTGCCGCCGCCGCCCGCCACCCCCTCGCAACCGGAACTGCCGGTGGTCGGCGGCGTGGTGCCCGACAAGATCGAGGAGGCCGTGCGGCAGAAGCTCGCCGCCGCCCAGACCGCCACCGACGACTCCCCCGAAGAGGGAGACGGCGAAACGGCGGTCATGACCCAGGACGAGCAGGTGGTCCTCGATCAGCTTATGCAGGCCCAGGCCGCCGCACGACCCTCGGTCGCCGACCTGCCCCCGCCCCCGGACATGCCCGCGCCGATCCCCGAGGCGCCCGTCGAGGAGCGCAAGAGCGGGATCCTCGGCCGGCTGTTCGGGCGGAAGAAGAAGTAGCGGCGGAACGTGAAGTAGGGGCTAGAAGTACAGGATCGCGCCGAGGTGGAACGTGCCGCCGCCCTGGAGGTCCGTGCAGCCGTGCTCCTCGTCGCAGTTGCCGTCGTTCCACATCGGGTCGAGCGCGTAGGCGGGGTCCTCGGGACGGTCGTTGACGCGGTGCCGGATGAACCCGCGGAGGTCCGCCTCGATCGCCAGCCAGTCGAGCAGACGCCACTCGACGCCGATGCCCGCCAGACCACCCACGTACCACGGCTCGTCGATCCGGTCGCCTTCGCCGACCTGCGCCCACGAGGCACCGATGCCGCCGAGCAGGAACAGGCGGAAGCGCTGGTCGTGGCGGCCGAAGAACCACAGCGCGGACAACTCGACCGGAACCTCGCTGCGCATCGCGCCCGCATACCCCTCGCCCGCAAACCCGTCGACCGCCAACTCGAACTGCAGGTTCGGGAAGGTGTGCAACCGGAGGAACAACCCGCCGCCGCCCATCGCCGTCGCCTCGGCACCGGTGATGCCCGCATTCAGCCGCGCACCGATGCCGAACTCCGACTCGAACGGCTCCTCCGCCTCCACCATCGCCGGCATCGGACGCACCACCGGCACCGGTGCCGGACGCACCATCACCACCGGGGGCGGAGCCGGTTGCTGGATCACGTACACCGGCTGCGGCGCCGGCACGTAGTCGTAGATCACCACCGGCGGCGCCGGCACCGCGAAGGTGGCCCCGACCGAGATGCCGCCGCGCACGTAGATCTGCGCCGAAGCGTCCGCGGCCGGCAGAGTCAGAGTCGCAGCGGCTACCAGCATGGAACAGAGTCTTGCCATCGCTCCACCTCCCGCCAGGGATGAATGATGTCCCGGCGGCACGAGGCTGTCAATGCGACTGCCGTGCCAGACGACGTGGATGCATCTCCCGAACGACCGAGAAATAAAGAAGCCTGATTGCAAACACTTACAGCACGCTCCAGAACCCGCCGCCCCAGCCCCTGGGACCGTTGCGTCCGATTGGACCGCCCGCGTGTGGACGGGCGTTCACGGTCGCCCGCGGCCGCCGGAAGCCCCTGGGGGCGCCGTGGATGGCCCCGCCGACGGTGCGGGAGCCACGCCGCACCAGGCCTCGCAAGCGGCGCAGACGAGCCGTGGGACCGCTCCCAGGGCGTCGTCGGGGGGCTCGGGGGACGCGACCTGCCGGAACCCGGGATGGCCGCAGACCGGACAGCGCTGCGGCGGAACGGGCGACAGCCGGTAGTGACCGGCACGGCGCACGATCAGCCCGTCGCGCAGCAGCAACTCGAGCAGCGGCGCGACCAGCGGGGCCCGCTCCGGGGCGGCCGGGCCCAACAGCCCCGAACGCCGCTCGAGGTCCTTGGCCGTCCGCCCGGACCGCCACGGGGCACAGCGCTCGCTGCGGCGCATCGTGTCGAGCAGATGCCGCAGGGCGCTGCGGACCAGACGCCCCCCCGCTTCGCGGCGCTCCCGGGCGGCGCGGCGCGCGGCTCGGCCGAACGGGGCGGCGGGCGGGTCGGCTGCGGCGGTTTCTCGCTTCGACATCCGGCGACTCCGGACGCATCCAACCACGGCTCGCGACCCTCGACAAGTCCAGCCGGGGGTGGCATGGATCGGGGAGGGGTGCGGGAAGCGGCGCGGG
>CAZMRP010000764.1:0-2805 GCA_964568275.1 uncultured Myxococcales bacterium | reverse complement strand
CGCCGGACTGCGGCTCGCGCCGTTCCGCGCGGACGGTACCGCCGCGGGAGCGCCGTTGGCCATCGACACGGGCGAGCAGCTCGCGCGCGACCCGGTGCTGCTGCGGGCCGGCGTCGGCCGCGAGTACTGGTTCGCCTTCGTGCGGGGCGAGCCGCCCGCCCAGCCCGGCCGGGTCTGGCTCGGCGCCGCCGTCTGCGACCCCGCCCCGCCGCGCTAGTCGCGGGCCACGTGCACGGTCTGCGTCGGGAAGGCGAACGACGTCCCCGCCCGCTCGACCACCTCCAGGAAGCCCAGCAGCACCTCCTGGCGGATCTCCTGGAACTCGCCCCAGTCGGTCGTCGTGAACCAGGCCATCACCTGGACGTCGAGCGACGAGGCGCCGATCGCCTCGAAGCGCACGACGATCCGCTCGGGCCAGATCTTCGGATGGTCGCGCAGCACGCCTTCCACGCCCTCCAGCACCCGGCGCATCTGCTCGGCGGTCGTCCCGAACACCAGGCCCAGGGTGCAGGCGAGGCGGATCCGGTCCCGGGCGGCGAACGTCTCGGTGCGCGAGTCGGCCAGCTTGCCGTTGGGGAAGGTGACGAGCGTCCGGTCGAGGGTCCGGATGCGGGTGGAGCGCAGGCCGACCGCCTCGACGGTGCCCACCACGTCCTCGATCTTGACGAAGTCGCCGGGCCGGAACGGCTGGTCGACGCCGATGGCGACCGAGCCGAAGAAGTTCTCCATCGTCTTCTGGGCGGCGAGGGCCACGATCAGGCCGCCGATGCCGAGGCCGGCGAGCAGGCTGGCCACCGGGAAGCCGAACAACGACAGGGTGGCGACCGCGCCGAGGAGCCAGACGGCGATCTTGGCCGAGCGGACGAGCAGCGGGACCATCGCCGCCGCACCGGGACGGCCTTCGGCCCAGGGCGAGCGGGTGACGGCGCCGCCGACCACGTGGATCGTCCGGACCAGACCCCAGAAGAAGACCACGAACAGACCGGCGCGGAGCACCTGGTGCACGAACGTCTCGCCGGCGCCGGGCAGCATCAGCCAGGGCAGCGCGAGGTAGATCAGCGCCACGCTCCAGGCCACGGTCAGCGGCCCGCGGAGCTGCACCACGAAGGCGTCGTCCCAATCGACCCGGGTCCGCCGGGTCGCCCGCCGCAGGACCCACGACGTGGTCCAGCCCAGCACCCAGCCGAGGCCGAGCGTCAGCAGGACCAGCAGGGGCAGCGCGATCCACTGCCACCACAGCAGCCCCTTGGGGCCCGGGCGCAGCAGGCTCTCCGGCAGCAGCTCGCGCAGCCAGCGGTCCGGCAGCTCGTCGTACCAGGCGTCGATGGCGCGCACCGTGGTCCGCGTGAACGTCCAGCGCGCTCCCTCGCCGGTCTGGCGTCGGGCCATCCGCAACGCCTCGCGGCGGCCGTCGTCGCGCACCACCTCCGCCACGCGGTCGACCCACGCCGGCAGGCCGTCGTCGGCCAGGCCCCCCGGCAGCGGCGACAGCAGCTCGGGCTCGACGACCAGCGCGTGGTCGAGGACCCCGCGGAGCTTCTCGGCCAGCAGCGGTCCGTCCGCGTCGGGTGGCAGGTCGAGGTACTTGGCCGCCTCGTCGAAACGCCCACGGGCGGTGAGCGCCAGGAACTCCCCGAGCGCGGCGCGCGGGGAGTCCGGGGCCACCGCCGGCGCCTCGACGACGGTCGTCGTCGCGTCATCGTCGGCCGCCGGCGCGGGCTGGGCCGCCGCCGCGGTCGCCGGGAGCAGCCACAGCGCCGCCCACCAGGAGCGGAGCAGGTTTCTTCGCGTCGAAAGCGCGGGCTCGCGGTACTGCATGGCGGCCACTCTATCCACGGTCGCGTGTCGGGCCAACCCCGAAGCGCGCGCCGGGCGCTCGCGGCCGGTCCGGGTCGTCAGTACGGCGACGTGCCGGTCGGGACGAACGGGCCGTGGATCTCGCCCACGGCGTCCGGCGCGACCCAGCCCCGGCGGCCGCCCTCGTCCTGCACCTCGAACCACTCCCCGGCGCGGGACAGCACCCGGACCATGTCCCCTTCGGGCAGCCGGAAGGTCTCGGGCGAACCGCTCGTCGGCCCCTCGTGCAGGGCGGCGCCGGTCGGGGGCAGCACGACGGCCTCCCCGGCCGTCGGTTCCAGCCGGAGCTTGGCCCACAGCAGCACTCCTGCCGCCAGCAGCAGGGCCGCCGCCACGGGGGCCGCGATGCCCAGCCCGAGCCGCAGCGTCTCGCCGCGGGCGAAGCGTCGGACCCACAGGATCCCGAAGGTCAGGAACGAGGCCAGCAGGGTGGCCAGGGCCACGTCGCGCTCCCGCATCCCCGCGGCCGCCGCGTGCAGGAAGCTGCGCCGCGGGAACAGCCCGGCGGTCCCCTCGCCCCGCCGCCGCGACTTGCCCACCTCGGTCCGCAGGTCGTCGAGGAACCGGCGGGCCCCGTCGTCGCCGGGCGCCAGCCGCAGCAGCCGCTCCAGCGCGTAGATCGCGCGACCCGGGTGTCCGAGCCGGCGCTGCGCCACCGCCAGGTTGTACAGCAGGTTCGGGCTTTCGAACCCCAGCCCGACCAGGTGCTCGTAGGCCGCCGCGGCCTCCTCGTGCCGGCCTTCCGCCAGCGCCGCGTTCGCGCCGCGGAACGTCGCGTTGACGGACTCCTGCGCCGTGGCCGTCGACGGCGCCGCTGCGAGCAGCAGCGCCGCGAGTGCCGCGCACGCCGCGCCCGCTCCGCCGGTCCACGACGCCCGCCCGCTCATGACGCCGCCTCCCCGCCGCGCCCGGCCGGCGTCCGCTCCAGCTCTCGCAGCACCTGTTCCG
>CAZMRP010000763.1:0-2809 GCA_964568275.1 uncultured Myxococcales bacterium | reverse complement strand
TCCCCCGGCGAGGCCGCGGACCGCGGGCGGCGCCCGGCGGGTCGTCAGCGGCGGCGGCGGCGCAGCGCGAAAACGACGCCCAGCGCCAGCAGGGCGGGCAGCGCTCCGGTGGTCGGCGTCCCCGCCGCGCGACAGCCGCAGCCGTCCTCGACGTAGATGTAGATCACGTCGGCCGGCCCGTCGGTCGGCGCGTCGGCGGCCGAGTCCTGCGCCACGTCCGGGTCGGCGTCCGCGTCCGCGTCCGCGGCGACGTCCTCCACGACGTCGGGGTCGGCGTCCGCGTCGGCGTCGGGGCCGGGGGGCTCGAGGCGGGAGAGGCGGATCGCGTCGTAGGCGATGCGCAGCCGCAGGCTGTAGGCCTCGCCGGTGTTGTCGCGGAGGTGGACGTGCTGGCCGCCGCCGGCGGCGAACGCGAACTCGCCGAGCGTCAGCCAGTCGTCGGCGACGGAGGCCTGGTCGACCGTCACGGTGTCGGTCGTGCCGGCGTGGAGGATCTCGTAGGGCGCCGCGTGCGACATCGCGTAGTCGGCGTCCATGTACGCCTCGACGCGGTAGTCGCCCGCCTCGACGAACTCGAGGTGCCAGGTCTGCTGGTTGTCGGGGCTGGGGTCGTCCCAGGCGTGGGTCCACCACAAGGAGCCGCCGTAGCCGCCGTCGGTGGCGTTGAACCACGAGTCGCTGCCGCCGACCCGCTCGGCGCACACCTCGGTGTCGTCCACGATCCGCCCCTCGGGCGGGATCGGCTCGCAGATCGGGCAGTCGGCGGGACAGGTGGTGTGGTTCTCGTCGCCCGTGCAGCGGCCGTCGCCGCAGACCGGCGTCGAGTTGGTGAAGGCGGCGAGGGCGGCGGCGTCGCCGTTGAACACGTCGCGGTCCACGTCGCCGGAGATGCCGGGGACGCCGGGCGAGACCTCGTACTGCCAGAACACCCAGTCGGTCCAGGCGTCGGGGATCGTGGGGCAGGTGACCTCCCAGTGGGCGGCCCAGAGGATCAGGTCGTTGACGGCCGTCGAGTTGCAGACCGAGCCGCTCCAGAAGCCGACGCTGGTGTAGATCACCGGCTTGCGCCCCGTCTGCGCCTCGACCCGGTCGGCCCAGGTCCGGATGCCGTTGGTGATCCCGGTGCACGACACGCCGCGCGTCTCCTCGACGTCGATCATCGGCGGCAGGTCGCCGGGCTCGAGGCTGCCCATCACGGAGAGGAAGTGGTTGGCCTGGGCCAGCGCGTCCATCTCCGGGCGGAAGTAGTGGTAGGCGCCGCGGGCGACCCCCACCCGCCGCGACTCGGACCAGTTGCGGGCGAACTGGTCGTCGGTGTAGCCGGTGCCCTCGGTGGCCTTGAAGTAGGCGAAGTCGATCCCGCCGGCGGCGATCGAGTCCCAGTTCACCGAGCCCTGCCAGTGGGAGATGTCGATCCCTTCCAGGGTCGGGCCGTCGGCGCAGACGCGCGCGGCGAACGAGACCTCGCCGATCGTCACGCCGGGGTGCTCCACCGGTCGCACGTCGTCCGCGCAGCCGGACGGGGCCGCGAGGGCCAGCAGGACGACGGACGCGAGCCCGAGTCGACTTCGATGCGCGGTCATGAGTCCTCCTCCGGCCGGGCCCGGGGCGCCCCGGCGCCCGATGCTCCCCGCCGGAAGCGTGGACCGATGCGCCGGCCGCGTCAACCGGCCCGTACTGCCGTCGGCCATGAGCTCCCGCGGGCGCACTCGGCCCCTCGACTGCGCTCGGGGCCTACGTGGCGCCCCTACCGGTTGAGGGCTGCGTGCGCGGCCCGGCGCCCGATGCTCCCCGCCGGAAGCGTGGACCGATGCGCCGGCCGCGTCAACCGGCCTTGAAGGCGTCGAGCTTGCGGCGGTCGAGGGTGGCGGGGCGGGCGCGGGTGCGCGCCCACTCGCGCAGCGCCTTGATCCGGTCCTCGTAGGTCGTCGCCAGCGGGACCGTCTCGTTGACCGCCGCCGTCAGGTCGGCGTTCTCGAGCTCGCGGCCGGCGGAGAAGGCGGCGTAGAGCGCCGACAGCACGGCCTGCTCCAGCTCGCTGCCGGAGAAGCGGTCGGTGCGCCGCGCCAACCCCTCGAGGTCGAACTTCAGGGGGTCGCGGCGGTGGGCCGCCAGGTGGATCCGCGCGATCTCCGCGCGCTCGTGCACGTTCGGCAGGTCGACGAAGAAGATCTCGTCGAAGCGGCCCTTGCGCGGCAGCTCGGGCGGCAGCGCCTCGACCTCGTTGGCCGTGGCGACGACGAACACCGGCTGGCGCTTCTCCTGGAGCCAGGTGACGAAGCCGCCGAGCAGCCGGCGGGCGTCGACGGCGTCCCCCCCGAAACCCTTCTCCAGCTCGTCGACCCACAGCACGACCGGCGCCATCGCCTCGGCGATCCGGATCGCCTGGCGCAGGACGGCCTCGGGGTAGGAATGGCCGACGATCAGGCCGAGGTCGAGGCGGACGGCGGGGAGGCCCCAGAACGAGGCGATGGCCTTGGCGGCGAGCGACTTGCCGCAGCCCTGGACGCCCATCAGCAGCAGGCCGCGGGGCGGGGGGAGGCCGAAGTCGCGGGCGCCGCGGGAGAAGGCGGCGCGACGTTCGCCGAGCCAGCGCTTCAGCTCGTCCAGGCCGCCGACGCGGTCGAACGGCACCTCGTCGGCGACGATCTCCAGCCCCTCGGCGCGGCCGAAGCGCCAGCCCTTCTCGCGCAGCACGACGGCGGGGGGCGGGACGGCGCCGCCGGCGGAGCGGACCGCCTTGCGCACGACCCAGCGCGCCTCGGCGAGGGTCAGGCCGCGCAGGGCGTCGCCGACGGCGGCCAGCTCG
>CAZMRP010000762.1:0-2811 GCA_964568275.1 uncultured Myxococcales bacterium | reverse complement strand
GCTCGACGTCGGCGAGCCGTCCCCGGGCCTCCTCGGCGGCGCGGCGGAGCTGTTCCGCCTCGCGGCGCTTGTCCTCGAGCGCGTCGCGCAGCTTGCGCACCGCCAGGTCGTCCTCCTCGGGGACCGGCCCGACGGGACGCGGGGGCGGCGGGGGCGCGATGTCGGCGAGCTGCGCCGCCCGGGCGAACGTGGCGTCGAACGCCTTGCGCTGTTCGGTGCGTCGCTCCTCCTCGGAGACCTTGGCCGCCTTGGCGGCCTTGTCCCGGGCCTCGGCCGCCTCGTCCTCCGCCCGCTTGACCTCCTGCTCGAGCCGCGCGATGGCGACGTTGCGGTCGGCCAGCTCGGCCTTCAGCCGCTCGCCCTCGCGGCGCGCCTCGGCCAGCGCCTCCTCGATCGCCAGCGCCTGCAGCGCCGCCGCCTCGCTCGGCGCCGCCGCCGGCTCGTCGATCGGCGCCTCGGCCACCGTGAACTCCTGCAGCGGCACCTGGAACAGCGCGGGCAGCGGCAGCCCGGCGTCCCGCGCGCGTGCGCCGACGGCGAGGAAGAACTCGGGATCCTCGCCCCGCCCCTCGAGCAACGTCGTGTCGAGCCGCACGTCGGGGACGGCGCGCGGATCGTACTCGACGAAGGTGTAGCCGAGGAACGGGCTCTGGCCCACCATCCGGACCGTCGGGAAGTAGGTGGCGAGCAGCGCGCGCAGCCGCGAGTAGGTCCAGACCTCGGCGCGGCCGCCCGGCGGCGGGACGGCGATCGGCGAGAGACAGGAGGCGTTGCGGGTGGCGGCGAGCACCAGCCCGCCGGGCTGGAGCACGCGCGTCACTTCCTGGAACAGCAGTCCCGGGTCGGGCAGCTCGGCCACCTCGGGCACGAACACCACGTCGAAGGCCGCGTCGCGGAACGCGAGGCCCCGTCGCTCGCCCGGACGGACGTCGGCGCGGCCGCGCAGGGCGGTCATGTCGGCCGGGAGCGGCGCGCGCTCGGGGGGCACGGCGTGCTCGGCCGAGCGCACGGCGAGGCGGCCGAGCACCGCGCGGGCCTCGGCGGCGTCGCCGGCGGCGACGACGAGCACGTCCTTGCCGGGCAGCAGCGGCTCGAGGTACAGGCAGCGGACGATTGCTTCCAGCCCCCGGCGCACGGAGAAGATGGGTGTTTCCTTCATCGCGTCCGCGGTGTACGCGAGGCGAACCCCCCGGGTCAAGCCCTGAGCCCCTTGACTCGTCCGGCCTGCGGGTGCTACCCGTGCGGCTGCCTGTGGGCGGGATCGGCGAGAAGATCCCGTG
Source organism: uncultured Myxococcales bacterium (assembly GCA_964568275.1). Classification (GTDB taxonomy): domain Bacteria; phylum Myxococcota_A; class Polyangia; order DRWM01; family JAAZOP01; genus JAAZOP01. Next base: position 1,531 of record CAZMRP010000762.1, on the reverse strand, counting down.
CCCGAGTTGGCCGCGAGGATGGCGGAATTGGCAGACGCGCTAGGTTGAGGGCCTAGTGGGGGAAACCCCATGGGGGTTCAAGTCCCCCTCCTCGCACCAGGTTGCGGCGTACGGGCGCCGCGGACCCCCTACCCGCGGGAAGCACCCCGCCGGGCCGGGTGTGGCGGCTTCGTGGGCGCATGAGCAGGGCACCACGGTTCAAGATTGTCCGGAAGCTCGACGCGGGCGGGATGGCCGAGGTCTATCACGCCGAGCAGGAGTCGCTGGAGGGCTTCCGCAAGACGGTCGCGGTCAAGAAGGTCCTGCCGCACCTGGTCCAGAACGAGAAGTTCCTGCGGATGTTCCTCGACGAGGCGCGGCTGTCGCTGCGGATGAGCCATGCCAACGTGGTGCAGGTGTTCGACGTCGGCCAGGCCGGCGGCTCGTACTACGTCATCATGGAGTTCGTCGACGGCGTGAACCTCAAGCAGGTCAACGAGCTGATGCGCGCCCGGGGGACGACGATCCCGGTCGAGCAGGCGGTGTTCATCCTGGTCGAGACCTGCAAGGGGCTGCAGTACGCGCACACGGTCACCGACTCGGACGGCAAGCCGCTGGGGATCGTGCACCGCGACGTGTCGCCGCCGAACATCCTGATCTCGAAGCAGGGCGAGGTGAAGCTGGTGGACTTCGGGCTGGCCAAGGCCGCCGACCAGCTCGAACACACCGACCCCGGGGTGGTGAAGGGCAAGTTCAGCTATCTCTCGCCGGAGGCGGTCGAGGGCCACACGGTGGACCGGCGGGCGGACATCTTCGCCGGCGGGATCCTGCTGTGGGAGATGCTGACCGGCCGGCGGCTGTTCCAGGGCAAGAACGACTTCGAGACGGTGCAGCAGGTGCGGGCGGCGGAGATCCCGCCGCTGTCGCGGATCAACCCCGCGGTGCCGCGGGACCTGGAGCGGATCGTGGGCAAGGCGCTGGCCCAGGACCTGCGGCAGCGCTACCAGACGGCCCAGGAGTTCGGCGACGACCTGTACCAGTTCCTGTTCTCGCACGGATTGAAGGTCACCAGCTTCGACCTCGCCGGGATGGTCAAGACCGTGCTGCGCGAGGCGGCGGCGCCCACCCCCAAGGGCGCGGGGACGATCATCGACCAGCTGATCGAGACCGAGCTGATGAAGCTGACGTCGATCGACGACGCGGACAACATCTTCAGCGGCGGCGAGCGGCCGCTGTCCGTCGAGGAGATCTCCGGCGCGTTCCAGGGCTCGATGTCGTTCGCGGACCCGCGGACCTGGGCCGGGGACATGGACGACGGGGTCGCCTTCCGGCTGCCGCTTGCGACCTGGCGCGCGCCCTCGCCGCCGCCCGGGGAGGCGTGGATCGACGTCCTCGACGTGGGGCAAGGGCTCGCCGTGATCGTGCGCACGGCAGGCCACGCGCTCGCCTACGACGCGGGCCCGTCGTGGAACGCGGAGAGCGACAGCGGCAACCGCATCGTGGTGCCCTACCTGCGGGGCGAGGGCGTGCGCCGGCTCGACGCCCTGATCCT
>CAZMRP010000761.1:0-2813 GCA_964568275.1 uncultured Myxococcales bacterium | reverse complement strand
GCCGCTCCGGCGCCAGCCCCGGTCGCTCCAACTCCGCGCGGAACGTCGTCAACTGGTCGTCGACCCACAGCCACTCGCGCCGCCGCAGCCGCGCGAAACGCTCCGGCTCCGGCAACCCCTCGCGCGGACCTTCGTCGAGCAGACGGCGCGCCAGCCGGTCCGCCTCGCGATGTCGCGCGACGGCGTCGGCCAGCGCGGCCTCGTCGAGCGGCCCGAACAGCCGCTCCAGCGTGGCGCGGTAGCGCCGCAGCTCGTCGCGGAGGAACGTCGCCCGGGCGTCGGCCGCCGCGGTCCGCGGGTGATAGAACGTCGTGGCGGGGAGCCCGCCGCCCGCGCCGAGGTCGAGCACCTGGGCGCCGAGCGCCTGGAACGAGTCGCAGGTGTGCGGCACGACCAGCAGCTCGGCCACCCGGCCGACCTCGCCCCGCAGGATCCACTCCAGCGCGTTGCGGGCCAGCGGGCAGGCGAACGAGGGCAGCCAGGCCTGGCCCTGGCCGGGGGCGACCCCCGGCGGTCCCCACAGCTCGACCGTCACGCGCCCCGCCGCGGTCGCCAACTCGCGCGGATGCTCCACGGGGAGCGCCGCCACCGCGCCGCGGCCGTGCCGCTCCCGCTGTTCCCGGAGGTACGCGCGCCGGTCCGCGACCTCCCCCGTGCCCGGTCGTCCGTCGTGTTCCACGCCGCGGATGCTACCTGGCCGGGGTCCGGCGGGGCAAGCGCCTCGCGGCGCGGCCGCGTTCCCGGGCCGCCCGTCGGCCCACTTGCGTTCGGCCCGGCGACGGACGATAGTCGCGCGCGCTCGAGGTTTCGCGCTGCGGACGTCGCGCGGCGGTCCCGAGGGACCGCCGGGAACGAGGGGAGGTCGTGATGGTCGAGGCAGTTCGGAAGTCCCTCCGGGATTCCGCCGGCGCCCGCTGGGCGGCGATGGCGGTGGTCTCGTTCACGATGCTGTGCGGCTACTTCGTCGCCGACGTGGCGTCGCCGCTCAAGCCGCTGATCGAGCAGCACCTGCACTGGAGCAGCTCGGACTACGGCCTCTACACCAGCGCCTACGGCTGGTTCAACGTGTTCCTGGGGATGCTGGTGATCGGCGGGATCATCCTCGACAAGATGGGCCCCCGCTTCGCCGGCATCCTGGCGATGTCGCTGATGCTCGGCGGCACCGCGCTCAACTGGTGGGCGCTCACCCCGAGCATGCAGACCGACCAGCTGATCCTGGGCACCAAGATGCCGGTGCTGCTCGCCGGCTCGGGCTACGCGCTGTTCGGCGTCGGGGTGGAGCTGTGCGGGATCACCGCCACCAAGGTGATCGCCAAGTGGTTCAAGGGCTACGAGATGGCGATGGCGATGGGCCTCCAGGTGGCCGTCGCCCGCATCGGCACCGGGATCGCCCTCGGCACGGCGGGGCCGCTCGCCAGCGCCACGTCCGTCGCCACCCCCGTGCTGGTCGGCGTGCTGCTGCTGGGCGTGGGCCTGGTCGCCTTCCTCGTCTACTGCAGCATGGACCGCAAGCTCGCGGCCTCCGAGCCGGAACCCGACAAGCAGACCGCCGGCGAGGACGCGTTCCGGCTCTCGGACATCGGGAAGATCCTCTCCAGCAAGGGGTTCTGGCTGATCGCCATCCTCTGCGCGCTGTTCTACTCGGCCGTCTTCCCGTTCCTCAAGTTCGCCACCGACCTGATGGTGCAGAAGTACCACGTGGCCGAGGAGACCGCGGGGCTGATTCCCGCGATGCTGCCCTTCGGCACGATGCTGCTCACGCCGGTCTTCGGCCGCGTCTACGACAAGAAGGGCAAGGGCGCGACGATCATGATCATCGGCTCCTGCCTGATCATGCTCGTCCACGTCCTGCTGACCATCCCCGCCCTCGACCACTACGCCGTGGCCATCGCCGCCATGCTCGTCCTCGGCGTCGGCTTCTCGCTCGTGCCCTCCGCGATGTGGCCCTCGGTCCCCAAACTGATTCCCGAGCGGCAGCTCGGCACCGCCTACGCCCTGATCTTCTTCCTGCAGAACCTGATCGCGCTGATGGGCACCCCGTTCCTGATCGGCTGGGTGCTCGACAACTACTGCGTCACCAGCCGCGAGACGGTCACGCAGACCGTGGACGGCGTGGCCCAGCAGACCACGCTCGTCCACTACGACTACACGCTGCCGATGGCGATCTTCGCCGCCTTCGGCCTGCTCGCCATCGTCGTGGCGTTGCTGCTCAAGGCCGACGACAAGAAGAAGGGTTACGGCCTCGAGAAGCCGATCCAGAAGGCCAAGCCGGCCGAAGCGGCCGCGTAGCGCCCGCGCCGCGTGCTCCGTCCCGCGCCTCCCGCCTACTCGCCTTCCGGCACGTCGACGAACGTCAGGGCGTCGGCCAGGATGTGACCCCAGACCTCGGGCGAGTCGTCGACGACGCGCACCAGGACCTGCTCGGCGGCTTGCGGTCCGAGGTCCAGGACCCGCGCGCTCAGCACCTCCTGGTTGGCCGCGCTGCCCAGCCGACCGAGGACGACCCAGCGGCCGTCGACCCGTCCCTCGACCGAGACGTGCAGTCGCGCCGCGTCGCGCCCGCCGCCGACCAGCACGCCGAAGCGCCGTCCGGCCCAGGGAAGGGGGCCCCAGGTGACCGAGCCGACGGCGGCGTCCTTGACCTGCTCGTCGTACGAGTTGACGAACAGGCGGTGGTGGCCGCCGCCGATCTCGCGCTGCGCGCCGTGGAGCCGACGCATCGCCGTCGGGCGCATCGTGCCGGTGCCGCCGTCGTTCCAGCGCAGCAGCGGATCGTCGGGCCGCTCGAAGCTCTGCCGCAGGACCGGCGGCAG
>CAZMRP010000760.1:0-2823 GCA_964568275.1 uncultured Myxococcales bacterium | reverse complement strand
CCAGCCCGGCCGCCACCGCCGCGCCCGCCATCCACAGCGCGGTGGCGGCCATCGAGCGCAGCCCGGGGGCCTTCCACAGCGCGAAGGCCGCGGTGCCCAGCGGCGGCAGCAGCAGCGGCAGCGTGGCCGCCAGCTTGGTCTCCCCGTCCGCCGCCGCGGCGAAGGTCAGCGCCCCGAGCGTCAGGCCGCCGAGCACGACGGCGAGGTGGATCGTCATGATCCCCCGCACCTCCGGCGGCACGAACAGCGCGGCGACCCCGAGCGCGGCGATCGTGGTGGCGAAGCCGAGCGCCAGACCGCGGCCGGCCGGCGAAAGCCGCGAGGTGGCCAGCCGCAGCCCGAGCGCCGCGACGACCGCCGCCGCCAGCAGCCCGGTGAAGGTCGTGACGTAGGACGAGCTGGTCCACCAGGCGTCGGCCGTCGCCGGCAGGCCCGCGCGCAGCCGCTCGTGGCGCACGAACAGCGCCCCGCGCGCCGCCAGCAGTTCCACCGCCGCCGCGAAGGTCAGCAGCACGACCAGCAGCCGCGAGACGCGTTCGAGGCGCGACGGGGACGGTTCCACGCGGCTCCTTCCCGCCCGGACCGGGGCGGCCCGCTAGTCGCCCCAGGTCGCCGGCGCCGGGCCCAGCGGCCCCTGGAACCCCTCCACGCCGTCCGCGTCGACGAACACCGGGTTCGTGATCGCGTACGGCAGCACCTCCACCTGCTCCGGCACCGGCAGCGGCATCGACAACACCGCCGAGATCAACGGGTCGTCGATCGACGCGAAGGTCGTCGCCACGACCTGGCTGAACCCGAGGTACGGGTGGCGGTTCGGCGTGTAGACCGGCGACAGCGAACGCGACGACGCCCCGACCCCCATCGCCACCGCCACGTACCAGGCGTCCGGCACCGTCCCGTCCTCCCGCGCCGGCAGCTCGTCCTCGAACGAGAACGTCGCCGGGCTGTGCGTCGGCACGTAGGTCTCCGGGCGCAGCTCGCCCGAACGGTAGATCTCGATCCGGTCGACGTCGAACCACGACGGCCACTGCACGCGGACCTCCACCGTGACCCGACGCGCTCCCGGCTCGAGCCGCACCGTCTCGCCGATCGGCCGGCCGTCGACGAACAGCTCGACGAACGGCCCGTAGGAGGCGATCGCCTTGCCGGCCCGGGCCGCCGCCACCACGTCGAGGATGTCCACGGCGCGCGGGTCGTCGGTGCCGACACGCAGCCAGGTGCGCGGGCAGCCGGTCTCGAGCGAGGTCAGCGAGTGGCTGTCCGAGTGTCCGAGGCCGGGCTTGAAGATGCCGTGGTTGAGCAGCCGGAACCAGTCGTCGAGCACGCCGATCCGCACCGGCGCGCCGCTCTGCACGCACGGGTAGTCGGGGTTCTCGGTGGCCGCGCAGGCGCGGCGCACGCAGCGCGCCCGCTCGCCGGAGGTGTCGCAGAGCGAGTCGAGCCGGCAGTCGTCGTCGCTCGCGCAGGCCGCGGTGCAGCGGTAGGGCCGCACGCCGAACTCGCAGACCTGCCCCGACCCGCAGTCGCCGTCGGCCGTGCAGGCCGCCCCCTCCGGCACGCAGCGCTGCCGCTGCGGGTCGCACATCTCGCCCGCGCCGCACTGCGCGGCGGTCAGGCACTGCGGCGCGAAGTCGAAGCGCAGCGCCCGCTGCTCGCCCACGGTGCGCGTCAGCACGTCGGTCATGTACGCCCGGTGCAGGTCGGCCACGTCGCGCTCCGGCGCCCGCGCGTCGCGCAGCGCCTGCAGGTCGTGGGCGAAGTTCGAGATCTCCCCCGCCGTCGGCGTGCGGAACGTCTCCGGCCGCTTGCTGTTGAACAGCTCCAGCGCATCGAAGCTCCAGGAGAAGTACTCCGAACGCAACAGCGGGTGCTGGCCCCGGATCAGCCCGGCCGGGTTCCACGACAGGTCGAAGTGGTTCAACCCGAACTGGTCGAACAGCCCGAAGAAGCCGTCGCGCGGGTGCGGCGCGAAGACCAGCGTGCCGCCGGGACCGTAGGGCCCCAGCTCCCGCAGCTGGTCGAACACCTCCTGCGGCCGCAACGGCAGGACGTAGCCCGCCGTGTCGTCGTGGTTGCAGTCCGGCGCCCCGGGCTCGGCCAGGCAGAAGTCCCGCCGCGTCCAGTCGATGGCCCCACGCTCCGGCGCCCGCTCGTCGTAGCGCAACGGGAAGCCGACGATGTGCCCGGTCTCGATCGGGGTCACTTCCTCGCCGTTCGCCGCCACCAGCCGGTGCCGCAGCCCCAGCACCTCGACGTACCGGCCGATGTCGGTGATCACGTCGTGGTCGGTCATCGCGATCACCTGCACGTCCTCGGCCACCGCCGAGACCACGCGCCGCTCGTAGGTCGTGTCGGCGTCGTAGGAGTTCACGCCGTGCATGTGGAAGTCGCCCGAGACCCACCCCGTCGTGTCGACCTCGCGGTGCACCGCGGCGGTCACCCGCGCCGCGACGTAGGGCGGAACCTCGAGGCACCGGCGGTCGATCGAGTACTCGAAGCCGCGCGAGACCCACAGGTCGTAGCGGCCCGGCTCCAGCTCCACGCTCCCCGTGCCGTCCGCGGTGAAGGCCAGCGCCGCCACGCGGTTGCCGATCTCGCCGCCGCCCAGCGGCAGCGGCCGTGCGGCGCTCTGCGCGGTCAGGTGCGGGATCGCCCCGCCCGGCCCGCACGGCGCGTCGGCCTCGATCGGCCCGACGAACGTCAGCTTGGCCGGCGACGGCGAGCCGGTCCCGTCGTACACCTCGTAGTCGACCCGTCCGGGATACCCGGCGAACAGCAACAGCTCGGTGGTCCCGCCCGCGGTGACCTTGAACCGCGCCGGCG
>CAZMRP010000759.1:0-2832 GCA_964568275.1 uncultured Myxococcales bacterium | reverse complement strand
ACGCGCCCGCGGCGGACGCCGGTTGTGGTTGTCGCACGGATGCCCGCGGCGGTCGTGGCTGCCTGTTCCTCGCGCTCGCGCTCGTGGCGCTGCACGGGATTCGAGCTCGCCGAATCGGCCGAGAGACCGGCGCGGCGCCGCGTCGCAGGGGAACGCCTCCGTGATCTGCCGCGCCGTCCACTCGGCCGTCGGGTTCGACGTCACGTTGAAGTGACGACGCGCCTCCGGTCGGGTGCGAGAACCAGGAAGATGTAGAGCACGCCGAAGCGGACCGTCGGGACGGTGAAGAAGTCGATCGAGGCGAGCGTGGCGACGTGGTTGTCGAGGAAGGTGCGCCAGTTCTGCGACGGCGGCTTGTCGCCGCGCACCATGTACTTCGCGACGGTCGCCTGCGAGACGTCGATGCCGAGCTTGAGGAGCTCGCCATGCAGCCGAGTCGCACCCCACGGATTCTCGGACGACATCTTGCGAATGAGGTCCCGAACGTCCTGCGGAACCGGCGGCCGCCCTGGCTTGCGGCGCTTGCTCCGCCAGGTCCGGTAGAGCCGCCAGCCGCGGCGATGCCACGCGATCACGGTCTCGGGTCGGACGATCCGGATGCTGTTCTTCCAGCCGGACCAGATGCGCGAGAGCCAGACCTGGAGGATCCGGTCGCGCAGCTTGAGCTTGGCACGGGGGCGAGATCGGGTGGGGCGCGTGATGACGTCGAGCTGGTGCTCGAGCGCGACGTTCCGGGCCGCGAGGCCGCAGCGGTCCGTGAACGCCGACCAGAACGCGCGAGCCAGCTTGCGGAGGATGGAGAACATGGGCGGCTTCCCTACCACGGCGGCCGGCAGGAAGCCCCACGATTCCGTGGTTGTCGGAGTTCCCAGCAGGGACAGGCCGCGGCGCTCGGAGCGCGCCGCGGCTCATGCCCCGGGCCGCAGCTGGATGACGGGCAGATGGGGTCGGCCCTCGAGATGGTGATCGCTGCTCCCGCCGCTCGTCCGTGCTAGTCTCTCCCCATGGATCGGCCGAACGTCACGGTGCGCAAGGGCCGCCTGGGGGAGACGGACGAGTCGTGGGAGGCGCGGCTCCGCGAGGCGGTCTGCCCGGACGATCGGTTCGCGGAGGCGTGGCGGCTGAGCGAGGAGATCTGGCTGCTCAAGGGGTGGGACCCGGATGAATCGGGACTTTCGCGATCTGTTGCGCGCGTTGTGCGACGCTGAGGCGCGCTTCCTGGTCGTCGGCGCGTACGCCGTCTCGTACCACGCCGAGCCGCGCGCCACCGGGGACCTCGACGTCTGGGTCGAGGCCACGCCGGACAACGCCGCCCGCGTCCACGCCGCACTGCGCGCCTTCGGTGCCCCGCTGGCGGAGCTTTCGGAGCAGGACCTCGTGTCCCCCGACCTGGTGTTCCAGATCGGCGTACCGCCCCGCCGGATCGACATCATGACGGGAATCACGGGCGTGACGTTCGCCGAGGCCTGGGACGGACGTGTCGAGGCAAGCTACGCCGGGGTGCGGTTTCCGCTCATCGGCCGCGACGCCCTGCTCGAGAACAAGCGCGCGCTCGGTCGCCCCAAGGACCTCCTCGACGTCGAGTTGCTGACCCGAGGTGCGAAGTAGTCGCGCGGCCGGAAGCCGCAAGCAGGCAGGATGGCGAGGTACGACGATTCGCGGAGTCTCTCCGCGACGTTCGCAACGCCTTCCGCGAGCCCGGACGGCCCCTCGCGCCGGTGGCGGCGACGCACCTCGCGGAAGCCGCCGTCCGCCCGTGAATTTGCCCCTCCCCCGCCGAAGCGGGATATTCGTCCGGCGGCGTTCCGGCAGACGGCTGCCGTGGCGGACGGGGACGGGAGGAGGACGGGCGATGGGCCGCAAGCGGGTCGGCGTACTGTTCGGGGGGCTGTCGGCGGAGCGTGAGGTCTCGCTCGCGACGGGCGCGGCGTGCGCGGAGGCGCTCGAGCGCCTGGGCCACCTGGTGGTGCGGGTCCCGGTCGACCACGACATCGACCAGCTGCTGCGCCGGTCGAAGCTCGACGTCGCCTTCCTGGCGTTGCACGGCAAGTACGGCGAGGACGGCTGCATCCAGGGGCTGCTGGAGCTGCTCGGCATCCCCTACACCGGCTCCGGCGTGCTCGCCTCGGCGTTGGCGATGGACAAGCTGAAGTCCAAGGAGATCTTCCGGCTGCACAACATCGCCACCCCGCCCTACTACGGGCTGGGCGCCGGCGACGCGGCGCGCTGCGTCGCGCTGCACGGCTCGTTCGGCTTCCCGGCGGTGGTCAAGCCGCGGCGCGAGGGTTCGAGCGTCGGGGTGTCGATCGTGCACGACGCCGCGGGGCTGGCGGAGGCGGTGCGGGAGGCGTTGCGGTTCGACGACGAAGCGCTGATCGAGCGGTTCATCCGGGGCAAGGAGGTCTGCGTCGGGCTGCTCGACGGGCGCGTTCTCGGGGCGATCGAGGTCGCGCCGAAGCGCGAGCTCTGCGACGACCGGGCGAAGTACACGCCGGGGCAGAGCGAGTACCACTTCCCGGCGCGGCTGTCGCCGACGCGCTGCCGCTGCGTGCTGGGGCTGGCCGAGCAGGCCAACCGGGCCCTGGGCTGCACCGGCGCCTCGCAGGTCGACCTGCTGGTCACCGAGGGGGACAACGAGTACGTGCTCGAGGTGAACTCCCTGCCGGGAATGACGCCGACGAGCCTGTTGCCGAGGATCGCCGCGGGCGCCGGGTACGACTACGACAAGCTGGTGGCGGCGATCCTGGCGGGCGCGCGGCTGCACGCGGGCGGCGCGCGGCACACGGTGGAGCCGGCCGCGGAATCGCGCGCGAAGGTCGTGCCGGCGCGGCG
>CAZMRP010000758.1:0-2842 GCA_964568275.1 uncultured Myxococcales bacterium | reverse complement strand
TCGCCGCGGATCGAGCCCGGGAACGCCGAGGCGGGCGGCGCGGCGGAGTCGTCCGCGCTGCGCGGGACGCGCCGGCTGCCGCTGCTCGAGGTGGGCGGCGAGCCGTACGCGATCGGCGTGGCGATCGGCAAGCGTTTCGTGCGGGAGTTCCGCACCTTCTTCACCCGGCGCCGGGAGTGGTTCGACGGGCTGGCGCGGTTCGCGGAGAACGACGGGCGGCCGGCCTTCGAGGCGATGCTCGAGGCGGCGCGGCGCCACGTGCCGGAGCCGTTCGAGGAGCTGCGCGGCCTGGCCGACGGCTCGGGCCTCCCGCTGCGCGAGCTGCAGGTGCTCAACCTGCGCAGCGAGCTGGAGGCGGCCCAGCGCACGCCGCTCGACCGCGCCGGCTGCTCGACCATCGTCGCCGCCGGCGGCGACGACCTGCTGCTGGCGCACAACGAGGACGGCGACACGGCCAACGAGGGGCTGATGTACCTGGTGCAGGCGCGGCCCCGCAGCGGCGTCGGCTTCCTGGCGCTGGGCTATCCGGGCGTCGTGCTGGGCAACGCGCCGGCGCTCAACGACCGCGGCCTGGCGATGATCACCAACTTCATCGGCACGCTGGCCTGGCGTCCCGGCGTCCCGCGCTACCTGCTCGACCGCTGGGCGCTCGAGGCGCGCTCGATCGACGACGCGCTGGCGCGCGTGCTGCACCCCGAGCGGGCCTATTCGTTCCACCACGTGCTGGCCGCGATGGAGCGCGGCCGGCCGCGGGCGGTGGCGGTGGAGGCCACGCCGCTGCGGTCGGAGGTGCGCGAGCTGCGCGAGCTGTACGTCCACACCAACCATCTGCTGCTCGAGCAGTTGCGGGGCGAGCCGCAGATGGACGAGTACGTGGCGAAGTCGTCCCGGCCGCGCCACGCGACGCTGACCGACGCGCTGAAGGGGGTGGCCGACCCGGGGATCCTGGAGGTCGACGACCTGGCGACGCTGCTGTCGTCGCACGTCGGCCGGCCGTTCTCGCCGTGCCGGCATCCGGAGGGCGAGGTGCGCGGCGCGACGCTGGCCTGCGCGGTGTTCGACCTCCCGCGCCGGCGGATGCGGCTGTACCCCGGCAACCCGTGCCGCGGGGGGTGGGCCGAGTACCTGGCGCCGGAGGCGGAGGCGTTCGCGTGACGGACGGCGGGAGTCTCCCGGGCCGGCGCCGGGGCGCCGCAGCGCGTCGTCAACCGTTCCGCCGACGCGGCGCCGGTCGTCGCGGCTCGCGACTCCCGGGCGGCGTCGCCAACTCGCGCTCGACGTCGTCGACCAGCCGGAACAGCTCCTCCGCCTCCCACGCCCGGTTTCGCCGGGACAGCGTGACCGGACGCAGCACGCCGTGACCGGCCAGCGAACGGATCGCCTCGTTCACGGCCTGCTTCGACCGGCGCAGGATCCGCTGCCCCGTCGCGACCGTCACGATCGGATGCGCCGGAAGCCGCACGATCAGCGCCTCGGCACTCGAATGCCGCCGCGGCCGCCCCGCCCGCTCGCGCCACGCCTCCTGCAACGCCCGCAGCCGCACCGCCAGTTCCCCCGCCTTCGCCGCCGACCGCTCCACCGCCTCCGCGAACGCCCCCACCCACTCCGCTCGCCGCCCCGCCCGGAACGCCGTCAAGCCGGCCACGTAGCCGCGCGCGTCCGCCGCCAGCACCAGGCTCACCGGCGGCACGTAGTGCGGCGCCAGCCCGCGACGCCGGAGAATCACGTGGATCAACGCCCGTCCCACCCGGCCGTTGCCGTCCGCGAACGGGTGGATCGTCTCGAACTGCGCGTGCGCCACCGCCGCTTGCACCGCCGGCGACACGTCGGTCCGGCTCGCGTAGGCGCACAGGTCGTCGAGCAGCTCCGCCACGCGCTCCGGCGGCGGCGGCACGAACTCCGCCCGCCCCGGATTGAACACGTTGCCCCCGACCCAGTTCTGCCGGTCCCGCAGCCGGCCTGCGATGGCCGGGGTCGTCGTCGCCAGCAGCAGCGTCCGGTGCAGCCCCAGCAGATCGCGGGTGCGCAGCGGCTTCGCGGCCGCCCCCAACGCCACCGCCTGCTCCATCGCCGACACGTTCGCCAGCACCGACGCCGCGGTCTCGTCGCGCGTCGCCTCCCCTTCCGCCTCCGCTCGCGCCAGACGCCGCTGCGACAGCTCCAGCCCCTCGATCCGCGACGAGGCCACCGACTCCGCGCGCAGCAGCCGCCGCGCCAGCACTTCCAGGCTCGCCACCTGCGGCGGATCGCGGTTCAGCGCATCGACCGCCCGCTCCGCCCGCGACACCGCCGCCACCACGCCCGCCGGCAACGCCAACACCACGTCCGCGAGCCGGTCCGGCAGGTACGCGCGATACGCGAACCCCCGGCGCTCCGCCCGCCCCCCCGGGGCGTCCGGGTCCGCAGGCCAGATGCGGGTGACCCAGCGCGGCATCCGATCCGAACCTTGATCAACGCCGCCCGTTCGTCAAGGTTTTGAGGAAAACCCGACCTTCGGCCGAGCGTCCCGGGGCGTTCCCCCCGCCTTGGCGCCTGGGCGCGATCGCTGTTCCCGGTCCTTCCCGGAGATTCCAGCGGCGGCTTGATCCGCGACGGCGAGCGACGGGAGAGGACGTTCCGGCGCGGCCGGATGTCGCGGGAGCGTCGCGCGGCTCGCTTCGTGGGGGAGCGATCGAGATCGAGTGCGGCAGATTGCGCGCCGTCTGAGCACACGTCGGCGGCCGAGTTGGAGGCGGACCGCAGGCAGGCGGTCCGGCCGGAGCAAACCGCGGACGGCATCAGCGAGAAGTGCTATGGTCGCGGGGTGGGCGGGGATTCCGGAAACGACGACCTGGCGCCGAAG
>CAZMRP010000757.1:0-2859 GCA_964568275.1 uncultured Myxococcales bacterium | reverse complement strand
GCCCCGGCGCCGTCCTTGCCCTTCACCTCGTGCATCACGCGGATGCGCCGCGTGTAGAACAGGATCCGTTCGGAGAGCGTGGTCTTGCCCGAGTCGATGTGCGCGGAGATGCCGAGGTTGCGCAGACGCGAGATGCCGGAGTCCATGGGAGTCGCCGCCCGGAACGCCCGCCCCTCCCCCGGGCGGCGTGCCGCCGTCAGCCCTTCGGCGCCACGACCGAGTCGCTCGTGTAGGCCGAGCTGAACCGCCCGATCCCCTGCAGCAGCAGCGCAAACAGCTTGTACAGCCGCTTGAGCCGCTCGCCGTCGTCCACCCGCCCGGGCACCTCGACGACCAACTCGTCCACCCCGTCGGGAAACTCCCCGGAGAAGGCCTTGCCGGCGTCGCGCACCACCACGTGCAGGTCCTTCTCGGTGGCGAGCAGCGTGCGGAGATCCGCGGGGGCCAGCAGCCTCTTCAGTTTCTCCTCGTCGGTGGCCTTGATCATGAACATCTTGTCGACCGTCTTGTCGCCGATCTGCACGTCCTGCGCGCCGAAGATCTTGCCCAGGCCGTGCGCCAGCTCCTCCCGGTACAGCTCGAATCGGAACTTGTCCGGGTTGATGTACGGAGCCCGGAAGCAGGTGTAGATGGCCTCGCTGCGCCCGGCGCGGTGACTCGTGAACGACAGCGTCACCGTCCAGTCGCCGTCCTTGATCTCGACCTGGTCGTGGCGCCAGCCTTCCTCGTCCCTGAACACGCCGCCGAGCTCCTGGCTCAGCTTGCGCCAGACCTCGTCCTGGTGGTGCGCAAAGCGGTTCCTCGTGCTCATCGCTCGCTTCCTCCGGCCCCCCGGGCCGCACGCCCGCTCCTTAGCGCGAATGGCCGCCCGAGGGCAACCGATTCGGCAGGCTCGCCCGTCGACTCGCTCGACCTGCCCGACTCCGCGAGGCCTAGAAGTTGAACAGCACGCCGCCGTTGAGGTCCCAGTTCACCGACGTCCCGTCGCGGGCCGCGATCTCCAACCCGATCGGCCGGAACCAGATCGACAACAGCCCATCCACCAGCACCACGCGCAGTTCGCCCGCGAGGATCATGTCGAACAACGCCACCGTGTCCGACGTCTCCTGGCCGGTAAACGGATCCGTCATCGTGAAGTGGCTCAGCGCCACCCCGAGCGCCACGCTCGGCGTGACCAGCAGTTGCCCCGAGCCCCAGTCGTAGACGTTGAAGTCGAACCCGACCCGCGCGTCGATGTCCGCCCACAGGTAGCCCGAGCGGAACGCCTGGTTTGCCAGCAGGCCGACGAACAGGCCCGGATGGCTGCCCGTGGCCCAGACGTGGTACCCGATGTCCTCCTCGATGCGGAACATCCCCGACCCGGCGCCGCCCGAGACGCCGAACACCCCGCCGATCCCCAGGCCGACGTAGAACGGCCGCGCCGCCGCCGAGCCCGTGACCTCCACCGCCGCCGCCTCGTCCTGGGCCGACGCCACGCTCGCCATGCTCAACACCACCGCTGCCGCCAGACCGATCCTCCAACTGTTTCCCGACATCAGCCTTCCCTTTCCATCCGGCCCCGGCATGCCGGCTCGACACCCGTCGTCGAGCCGGGTCCCGCCCGGGGGCGACCATCCCTGCTGGACGCTCTATATCACGACCGGGCCGCGAGGTCAGATCGACAACCGACATCCGGACCCGTCGTCCGACGGCCTCCCGGCCAAGGTCGGCCGGCGGTTCGCAGACACGCGTGAAAACGAGCGCTTGACGCTGGACTCCAAAAGCGTAACGTGCAGTTCCAGGATGGGAGGAACCGCCATGCACCGGACCGCGATTCCGCCGCTCGGCCTGCTGGCCCTGCTGACCACGGCCTGTCCCCCGGCCGCGCCGCCTCCGGTCGATCCCTCGGACGAACCCGCAGGGACCGACCCAACCCCCGTCGAGCCCACGACCGACCCGGCGGAACCCGGCGAGCCGCCCGCGGTGGCCCAGGGGGATCCGGCCCCGCCGACCGAGCCGCCGCCCGCCGAGCCGGTGAGCGCGACGGAGTCGACCGGCTCTCCACCCGCGACGGCCGGGCGAGAGGCCGAGGCCGCCCGCCTGCTCGCCGCCGCCGACTGCTTCCCCCGCGCGGTCGACGCCTTGCAGGCCGAGCCTCGCGAGGGCGAGTCGCTCGAGGCGTTCCTTGCCCGGGGACTCGAGCGGCTGCGCACCGCCGGACCGCTGCCCGGCGCTTGCGGCACCCTGCGGCCGGACGGCCCCGCGGTACCGATCTGCCCGCACGGCAACCCGGTCCGCGTCACCCGCACCGAGGGCTCCCGCGACACGTACGACGACGGTCACGAGGAGCTCCAGCTCGTCTACCGGCTCGACTGCGGCGGCGGAGTCACCGCCACCACCGAGCTGATCTGGTCGGTCGGCGGGGACTGACGGCGACGAGCCCGTCCGCCGTGCACGTCGCGCTCCCGACCCGGTCCGCGCCGCCCTTGCGATGCCGTGCCGCCGAGGGTAAAGACACGGGCATGAGCCGCGAGCCGCCGGCGCTTCCGTCGACCCTTCCCGGCCTGCTCGAACGCCGCGTCGCCCTGACTCCCGACGCCACGGCCTACTTCACCCGGGACGCCGGCGGACGCTGGCGCCCGACCTCGTGGCGCGCGTTCGCCGCCGATGTCGGCGCCGTCACCCGGGGTTTGTCCGAACACGGCCTGCGACGCGGCGACCGCATCGCGATCCTCGCTCCCACCTCGCTCCCGTGGGACTGCTGCCAGCTCGCCGCCCTGTCCCTCGGCGCCTGCGTCGTCGGCATCGACCCGCACTACCCCGCCGAGCGTAGGTAATCCGACGCCCGTTTGCGTTTCGCCGAGCCATCGGCTTGTCCGG
>CAZMRP010000756.1:0-2870 GCA_964568275.1 uncultured Myxococcales bacterium | reverse complement strand
AGCGCGCTCGAGGGGTCCGCGGCGTTGAACACCGCCAGCCCGTCCGGCGGCTGCGCCAGGAACAGCTGGGCTTTGGCCGCCAGGTAGTCCTCCGGCGTCTTGTGGTAGTCGAGGTGGTCGCGGGACAGGTTGGTGAACACGGCGACCTTCGCCGGCCAGCGCCAGGCGAACCCCGAGCCGAGCGACTTGGAGGTCGTTTCGACCGCCAGGCTCTTCACGCCGGCCGCCACGGCCCGCTCGAGTCCGGTGAGGAACGCGTCCATCGACACCTGGTCGGACACCTGGTCGTCGTCGACCCAGGCGCCGAGGGTGGTGATGCGCGCCGAGTGCTCGCCGGCGGCGGCGACGATCGCCGCGATCATCGATGTCGTCGTGGTCTTGCCGTTGGTGCCGGTGACGCAGGCCGTGACGAGCCGCTCGCGCGCGGCGACGAGGCGCGGATCCTCGGGGCGGGGCGGCGGGTGGCTCATGCTGCGGCCTCCAGCAGCTGCGGGAGAACGGTGCCGGCGGGACCGTCGAGGTACGCATCGGCCAGCTCGTCCATCGCCGTGGGGCCGACGTTGACGATCACGACGCGCGCGCCGACCTGCTTCGCCATCGGCGGCAGGGAGGCGGCGGGGTGGACCTGGAGGGTCGAGCCGACAACCAGCAGCAGGTCGCAGCTCGCGACGACCGCGGTGGCGGCCTTGAGCGCGCGCTCCGGGAGCGACTCGCCGAAGAACACCACGCGCGGCTTGAGCCGGCCGCCGCAGGCGCGGCACGGGGGGGGCAGCTCGGTCTGCACCTGCGCGTGGATCGCGGCGAAGTCGTAGGACGCGCCGCACTCCAGGCAGTCGATCGCGCGCGTGTTGCCGTGCAGCTCGTAGACCCGCCGGCTGCCCGCCGCCTGGTGCAGACCATCGATGTTCTGGGTCACGATCGCCTGCAGCTTGCCGCGCCGCTCCAGCTCGGCCAGCGCCAGGTGCCCCGGGTTGGGCCGCGCCTCGGCCACGATCCGGTAGCGCACGTCGCGGAAGAACCGCCAGTAGTAGCTCGGGTCCTCGCGGAAGTAGTCGATGTCGGCGAACTTCGCCGGGTCCCATTCGTGCCACAGCCCGCCGGCGCCGCGGTAGGTCGGAATGCCGCTCTCCGCCGAGATCCCCGCGCCGGTGAAGGCCGTGATGTGCTTCGCGGCGGCGACGAGGCGGCGGGCGAGGTCGAGCGGGTCGTGCATCGCGGTACCTCGGGTCAGCGGAAGCCGAAGCGGCCGGTGACCGAGCGGTGCACGGCGTCGCCGAAGGCGCGCACCTCGGTCATCCGCCGCTCGTCGAGCGGCCCCTCGAGGACGCCGCGGACGTCCGCGACCAGCTCCTCCCAGGTCCGTGCGCCGCACAGCGCGACGTCGACCTTGGGGTGCGAGAGCTGGAAGCGGTAGCACTCGGGCGCGGTCAGCGGCCCCAGGCCGTCCTGCGGCTTGAGCAGCCGGCCCCAGCGGGTCGCGGTGTAGGCGACGATGCCGGGTCGCGGGTCGCCGAGCCGGTCGAAGACCTCGCGCTCGGCGCCGCGGTGGGCGGCGTTGTAGCGCAGCATCAGCACGTCGAGGTCGAACTCCCCGGCGAGCTGCAGGCCGAGCGGCCGCTGGTGGGTCGAGATGCACGCGGCGCGGATCTTCCCCTGCTCGCGCAGCCGGTGGAGCGCGGGCGCCGTGCGGCCGGTCAGATACCAGCGCCGCTGGACCCAGAAGACCTGGAACACGTCGATGCGATCGGTGCCGAGCGCCTTCGCGGCCGCGGCCCAGGCGCCCTCCACGCCGCCGCCCGTCGGGAGCCAGGCGCCGCCCTGCAGCACCAGCTCGTCGCGGTGTCCGGCCCGGATCAGCCGCCGCAGCCCCTCCACCAGCTTCGGCATCCGCGGCGTGACGAAGAAGTGGTTGATCGACAGCTCGTGGAACGCCCGCTCGACGGCGTCGGCGTCGATGCCGAACGAGCCGGCGAGGCCGAGCGGCGAGGACGACAGGCCGGTGCGGCCGAGGGGACGGCGGGGCAGCGTGAGGTCGCTCATCGTGCCGAGGGTACCACGAAGGAGGAGGGGGGCGGATCTCGCGCCAAGACGCCCAGGCGCCGACGGCCTCAGAAGCAGCCTCTCGCTCCGAGCGTCGCGCCGCCGGGGATCGGCGAAAGCACGGGGCCGAGCGGCAGGACGCCGCCCAGGCGCGCGGTGGCGAAGACGTCGTTGTTGTAGGCCACGACCGGTCGGCGACCGCCGGCGGCTGCGCCCCGATCGATCTTGCGGCCCTCACGGCCCGGGTGGTACTCGGCCCGTCGGCGAGGAGGTGCGCGATGGGTCTGCCGAAGGTGCTGGTACATGCGGCGGTGAGCGCGGACGGACGGACGGGCGGGTTCGCCGCGGACCTCGAGCTGTACTACGGGCTCGCGCAGCGCTGGAAGGAGGACGCCACCCTCACCGGCGCCGACACGCTGCTGGCCGCCGAGGGGCTGCCCAAGGACGACCCGCAGGGGCCGGGGCACGCCCACCCGCTCGACCCGCGCGACAAGCGCCCGCTGCTGGCGGTCACCGACAGCCGCGGCCGCGTGCGCTGCTGGGAGGCGCTGCGCCACACCGACTACTGGCGCGCTCCGCTGGCGCTCGTCACGCGCACGACGCCGCGCAAGGCGCTCGAGCACCTGCGGCGACAGCGGGTCGAGACGCTGGTCGTCGGCACGAAGCGCGTCGATCTGCGCCGGGCGTTGGAGCGGCTGCACGACCGGTTCGGCGTCAAGCGGCTGCGGGTCGACAGCGGCGGCGCACTGGCCGGAGCGCTGCTGCGGGCGGGGTTGGTGCACGAGGTGAGCCTGCTGGTGCATCCGGTGCTGGTGGGCGGCGACGCCCCC
>CAZMRP010000755.1:0-2875 GCA_964568275.1 uncultured Myxococcales bacterium | reverse complement strand
CCTACGAGGCGCTGCTGGCGCGGGCCGAGGCCGGCGCGGCGGCGGCGGCCGACCAGCTCGTCGCCGGCCGGACGCTGCAGCTGTCCGGGATGATCGACGCCACCGACAACACGGCCCAGAAGCTGCTGGAGCGCGCGGTGGAGCGCGAGCCGACCGCCGAGGCCTACTACTGGCTGATGCGCGCCGGCACCGACGCCGTCAAGGCGGCCCGGGCCGCGGACGCGCTGGTGCTGCTGGGCGACCACGACCCGTACCTGCTCTCCGAGGCGGCCGCGCGACGGCTGGCCTCGGTGTCCGTGCGCTCCGCCGACGACGCGGCCGAACGCGCCCTCGCGCTGCCGGGCGGCGCCGACGACCCCAACGCCGTGGTCGTCCGGGCCACCGTGCTGCGCAATCGCGGCATGGCCGGCGCGTGCTCCGAGCTGCTCGCCGGGTGGCTGGCGACCCACGACGCGGTGCCGACGGTCCTGCGCCAGCAGCGCGCCTGCCTGGAGTCGGAGTCGCGCACCGTGGAGGCCGCGGCGCTCACCGAGCGTCTCGCCGCCGAGGACCGCTCGAACGCCGACCTGCGCCTGCCGCGGCTGCGGCGCCTGGCCTCCCGCGGCGAGACCGACGCCGCCCGCGAGCTGGCCCGCGAGCTGGCCGCCGACTTCCCCGACGACCTGGCGACGCTCCAGGGGCTCGCCGCCCAGCTCCAGGTCGCCGGCGCCCTCGACGACGCCCTCGCGCTGCTGCGCCGCCTGGCCGCCGAATGCCCGCAGAACCCGCAGCTGCACCACAGCCTCGGCCGGATGCTCGAGGACCACGGCCGCCGCGACGAGGCCCTCGAGCCCTACCGCCGCGCCCTCGACCTCGAACCCCAGAACCAGCCGCTGGCGCAGTACCTCGACTTCCTCGAGCAGCGCGAGAGCATGGAGCAGCGCTGGGCGGTCGACCTCGACGCCCTGGGGTCGCTGCCCGCCGACGCCCGCCGCGCCCTCGAGACCGCGACGCCGGCCGAGCGGGAGCGGCTGCGCAAGGGGCGCGACCTGTTCCGGCAGCAGGTCGACCAGATCCACCCCAACGGCCTCTCGAGCCGCTTCGGCCAGTGGTTCACGCTGGTGCAGACCGAGGACGGCGCCGAGCAGTCGCGCTACGCGCAGATCGGGTTCACCCCCGGCGAGGAGAGCTTCGAGCTGCTGCGCGCCGTGGTGCACAAGCCGGACGGCCACACCCAGGACTACGAGTCGCACTTCCCGGTGTCCTACGGCGGCAACTCGTACTTCTCCGACGCCGGTGCCGAGGCCATCGCCTTCCCGCGCCTCGGCGTCGGCGACGTGCTGGAGGTGCGCTACCGGATCGACGGTCGCAGCCGCCACAACAAGTTCGGCGAGCACTTCAGCAACGAGGTGCCGGTGCTGGGACTCAACCCCACCGACCGCTTCCGCTACGTGCTCGTCGCGCCGGAGACCAAACAGCTCTACGTCCACGTCCCGCCGCCGCTGGGCATCACCCCCGTCGAGCAGACCGCGGACGGCGAGACCGTGCGGCGCTACGAGGCGGCGGCGCTGGCGGCGATCCCCGAGGAGCCGAGCGCGCCGCCGTACCCCGAGCTGGCGCTGCCGATCCAGGTCTCGACCTTCGCCGACTGGCACGGCCTCGCCCGCTGGTGGTGGAACCTGGCCAAGGACCAGCTCCAGCCCGACGAGACGATCCGCCAGCGCGTGGCCGAAATCGTGGCCGGTACCGACGACCGGGCCGAGCGCACGGCGCGGATCTTCGACTGGGTGATCCGCAACACCCGCTACGTGGCCCTCGAGTTCGGCATCCACGGCTGGAAGCCGTACCGGGCCCAGGAGGTGGTCTCGCGCGGCTTCGGCGACTGCAAGGACAAGGCCTCGCTGATCTACACCATGCTCGCCGCCGCCGGCATCGAGGCCCGACTGGTGCTGGTGCGCACGCGCGCCTACCGCGGACGCCAGGTCAGCGAGTTCCCGAGCCTGGGCCAGTTCGACCACATGATCGCCTACGTGCCCGAGTTCGATCTGTTCCTCGACGGGACGATCACGCTGGCCGCTCCGACCGAGCTGCCGGCGATGGACCGCGGCGCCTTCGCGTTGATCGTCGGCCCCGACGAGGAGCGCACGCTGACGATCCCCGAGCAGCCGCAGGGACCGGACCGCCTCGACACCGAGTACGTCCACGAGCTGCAACCGGACGGCGCCGCCGTCAGCACCCTCGAGCTCCGCGCGCTCGGCGCCTACGCCCACGGCTGGCGCGGACGCCTCCAGGCCGCCGAGACCCGTCACAAGCGCGTCGAGGAGGCCCTCGGCGCCGCCTACGCCGGCCTGGTGCTCGGCGAGTTCACCGTCGACGGGCTGGACGACTTCGGCCGGCCCGTCGCCCTGCACGCGCAGGCCGAGATTCCCCAGCTCGCCGGCGGCGGCGCCGGCAGCTTCTCGGTCCGCGCCGCCCGCCCCAAGGACCTCGCCCGCCGCTACGCCGGCCTCGCCACCCGCGAGCTCGACGTCGAGCTGTACGGCCCGATCCACGAGACGCAGGTCGTGACCTACCGTCTCCCCGACGGCGCCACCGGGGTCGACGTTCCCGAGCGGCGCGAGGCCCGCGACGGAAACCGCACGTTCGTCATGGACGTGACCCGCGACGGCAACAGCGTCCGGGTCTCCTGGGAGCTGCACCTTCCCGACCCGCGCATCCCGGCCGCCGACTACGCCGGGTTCCGGGCCTTCTGCGCCGCGGTCGACGCGGCCCTGGCGGAGCCGATCACCTATGCGATGCCCTGAACGCCGAGCCCCGTTCCCCTTCCGTCCGTTGCGGGGCGAGCTGCCGCTCGCCGTCCTCTGCGCGCTGCTCCCCGCGGCCGCCGCGGCCCAGC
>CAZMRP010000754.1:0-2881 GCA_964568275.1 uncultured Myxococcales bacterium | reverse complement strand
ACGCCCCCGGCGGCACGCGCGGCGGCGGCCGCCCGCGCCCGGGGCGGGCGCGAGCCTAGCATGCGCGATCCCGCACCGCCATTGGACCGCCGCGGCGACTGTGGTAGGGGTTCGACGATGAGCGACGCGGGCGCCGAGGCGAAACCGCCGGTCGGGGAGCCGAAACGTGCGCCGGAACGACCCGAGCTGGCGACGCGCGTGCTGCGCGCGCTGGCCCACTACCCCGGGTTGTTCTTCGCCGGGGTCGGCGACATGATGCTGATGGCGGTCCGCACCGTGGCCTGGACGGTCCGCCCGCCCTACCGCCTGCGGTTGCTGGTGCAGGCGATGGCCTTCATCGGCGTCGGCTCGCTGTTCATCATCGCCCTCACCGCGCTCACCGCCGGGATGGTGCTGTCGCTCCAGGCCGTCTACTCCATGCGGATCTTCCAGGCCGAGGGGGCCGTGGGCGGCGCCGTGGCGCTGTCGCTGACCCGGGAGATCTCGCCGGTGTTCACCGGGCTGATGCTCACCGCCCGCGCCTCGTCGGCCATCGCCACCGAGCTGGGGACGATGCGGGTCACCGACCAGATCGACGCGCTGTCGACGATGGGCGTGAACCCGATCCAGTACCTGGTGGTGCCGCGCGTGCTCGCCGGGGCGCTGATGGCCCCGGTGTTGTGCCTGCTGTTCACCTTCGTCGGGATGGTCGGCGCCTACCTCGTCGGCGTCGTCTGGATGAACGTCGACCCCGGCCAGTTCATGGACAAGATCAGCAAGTGGATCTCCCCGGCCGACTTCCGCCAGAGCGTGATCAAGGCCACGGTCTTCGGCGCGATGACGATCCTGATCGCCTGCCAGCAGGGCTACTCGGCCAAGGGCGGCGCGGCGGGCGTCGGGCAGGCGACGACCCGTGCGGTGGTAATCGGCTCGGTGATGATCATGGTTACCGACTACGCATTGACGGCGGCGATGATGTGAGCAACCCCATCCACATCAAGGTCGAGGAGCTGCACAAGGCCTACGGCGACAACCAGGTGCTGCGCGGCGTCGACCTCGAGCTGTACCGCGGGCGGATCAACGTCGTGATCGGCGGCTCGGGCGCCGGCAAGACCGTCCTGCTGCGCCAGCTGATCGCGCTCGAGAAGCCCGACCGCGGCCGGATCCTGCTCGACGGCGACGACATCGTGCCGCTGGACGAGGTGCTGCTGAACCGCATCCGGCGCCGGTTCGGCATGGTGTTCCAGATGTCCGCCCTGTTCGACTCGATGAGCGTGTTCGAGAACGTCGCCTTCCCGCTCCGCGAGCACACCCGCCACCCCGCCAAGGAGGTCCGCAAGCGCGTGATGGCCAAGCTCGAGGTGCTCGGCCTCGAGGATGCCGAACGGCGCATGCCGGGCGAGATCTCCGGCGGCATGCGCAAGCGCGTCGCCGTCGCCCGCGCCCTGGTCCTCGAGCCCGAGATCCTGATCTACGACGAGCCGACCGCCGGCCTCGACCCGGTCGCCTCCCGCACCGTCGACGACCTGATCCGCGAGACCGCCGAGCACTTCGGCGGGACATCGATCGTCATCAGCCACGACATGTGCACCACCTTCGGCGTCGGGCAGCACGTGGCGCTGCTGCACGAGGGACGGATCCGGGCCAGCGGCCTCCCCGCCGACCTGCTCGGCAGCCCCGACCCGGTGGTGCGGCGCTTCATCGCCGCCTCCGGCGTCACCCCGACCCCGCGCCGGGATTGACCCCGGCCCCCTTTGCGCGCCCTCCCCGGGATGCTACAACCGGACCGACGCGCCGGCGCGAGCGTGCCCGCGCGGGAGGTGCGACCATGACGGGAGCGTACGTGCTGATCAACTGCGCGGCCGGCAAGACGGCCGCCGTGGTCCGCTCGCTGCGCCGGCAGGGCGTGCGCGAGGTCCGCGCCGTGGCCGGGATCTACGACGTGGTGGCCTACGTCGAGGCGCGCAACCCGTCGCAGATCGGCGAGCTCGTGGTGCACAAGATCCAGTCGATCGACGGCATCGAGCGCACGATGACGATGGTCAGCGTGCGGCTGTAGCCGCCGGCGGGAGACCCCCACGCCCGCCGCCGACCCGCGCTCGACCCCCGCCCGCCGCGGCACGCCGCTCCGCCTGCGCCCGCTCGACGTCGTCCTCGTCGCCGCCCTCGTCCTGCTGCTGCCCGGGACGGCCCTGGCCTGGGGCGGCGCCGCCCACATCGATTTCGGCACCGAGTCGCTGCGCTGGCTGGCGCTCACGGTGCCGTTCGTCCGCCGCCTGCTGCTGGCACACCCCGCGGCCTACCTCTACGGCGCGTTCCTCGCCGACAACGTGGTCGGCAAGAACCGGGCGCCCGCGAACCTGCACTGCCACTCCTGGCGCGTCGGCCGCGGCCTGCTCGACGTCGCCGGCGACCCCGTCGAGCGCGCCTTCGCCATCGGCTACGCCGCGCACCTCGCCGCCGACGAGGTCGCGCACCGCGAGTTCATCCCGGCCAAGCTCGTCGAGTCGTACCCCGGGCGCGGACTGCGCCACGTCTACTGGGAGCTGCGCTTCGACTCGCGCGTGCTCCAGGTGCGCCCGGAGGTGATGGACACCTGGCGACGGGTCGCCGAGGGCGAGCGGGCCGAGGGTCTGCGGAAGTTCCTCGCCCGCCACCTGCACCCGGCGCTGCTCTCGCACGGCGCGTCGCATTCGCTGTTCGCCGGCACGATGGCGATGCAGCGCCGGACGACGTGGCTGCAGGCCGCCCAGCGGGTCGACCGGCGCTCGGCGTTCCCGCTGTCCGCGGAGGAGTTCGAGTGGTACCGCGAACGCTCGGTCGATGCGGTGTTGGGGTTCCTCTCCGACCCCGACGGCCTGCGGACGCCGTGCCGCGACGCGGTGGGCGCCACCGAGATCGA
>CAZMRP010000753.1:0-2882 GCA_964568275.1 uncultured Myxococcales bacterium | reverse complement strand
GGCCCCACCAGCAGCGGCCGCCCGAGCCCCGCGCGCAGCGCCGGCAGCCCGGCCAGCAGCGCCAGGTTGTCCTCCAGCCGCTTGGCGAACCCCAGCCCGGGGTCGACGATCGTCGCCTCGGCCGCCACCCCCCGCGCCGCGGCCCGCGCCAGCGCCTCCCCCAGCTCCCGCGTCACCTCGCCGACCACGTCGTCGTAGCGCGGCGCGTCCTGCATGTCCTTCGGCCGGCCGCGCGAGTGCATCAGCACCAGCCCGAGGTCGCGGGCCCGCACCACGTCGGCCAGCTCCGGGTCGAAGCGCAACGCCGAGATGTCGTTGACCACCACCGCCCCCGCCGCCGCCGCCCGGTCGGCCACCACCGCCTTGGTGGTGTCGATCGACACCGGCACCCCGGACCGCCGCGCCAGCTCCGCCACCACCGGCAGCACGCGCCGCAGCTCCTCCGCGGCGTCGACCGGCTCGCTCCCCGGTCGGGTCGACTCGCCGCCCACGTCGAGCAGGTCCGCCCCGCGGGCCGCCAGCCCCAGACCGTGCGCGATCGCCGCCTCCGGCTCCGCGAACCGCCCGCCGTCCGAGAACGAGTCCGGCGTCACGTTGACGATGCCCATCACCAACGGCCGTCCCAGCCCGTGCTCGCGACCGGCGAAACGCAGACGAACGGGCGAACGGTCCGCCA
The DNA here is from genome assembly GCA_964568275.1 of uncultured Myxococcales bacterium. Lineage (GTDB taxonomy): Bacteria > Myxococcota_A > Polyangia > DRWM01 > JAAZOP01 > JAAZOP01. Next base: position 2,206 of record CAZMRP010000753.1, on the reverse strand, counting down.
TGTCCCCCGACCCCATCCCGGCCTCAGCCCGCGCTCGGCACCTCGCGCGGACGCCCGGGCAGCAACCCGCCCGACGGCCGCGCCTCTTCGCCGCGCCCCGCCGCCACCGCGCCCGCCGGGGCCTCCGGTCCGCCGCCCCAGCGGTCCGGCATCGGCCGTCCCGCGATCAGCGCGTCGATGTCCTCGGTGTCCAGCGACTCGTGCTCGAGCAGCGCCTTGGCGATGCGCTCCAGCTTGTCCAGGTTCTCCGTCACCATCCGCCGCGCCCGCGCGTAGCAGTCCATGACGATCCGCCGGACCTCGGTGTCGATCTCCACCGCCGTCTGCTCGCTGTACTCCTGGTGCTGCGCGATCTCGCGGCCGAGGAAGATCGCCTCCTCCTTCTTGCCGAAGGCCAGCGGCCCGAGCTTCTCGCTCATGCCCCACTCGCAGACCATCTTGCGGGCGATCTCCGAGGCGTGCTCGATGTCCATCTTGGCGCCGGTGGTCTGCTGCTTGAGCACCACCTCCTCGGCGATCCGGCCGCCCATCAGCACGGTGATCTGGTCGAGCGCGAACTCGCGGGAGATGTTGAGCCGGTCCTCGGTCGGCAGCTGCTGGGTCACGCCCAGGGCGCGCCCGCGCGGGATGATCGTCACCTTGTGCACGGGGTCGGAGCCGGGGATCATCTTCGCCACCAGCGTGTGCCCCGCCTCGTGCCAGGCCGTGGTGCGCTTCTCCTTCTCGGAGATGATCATCGAGCGGCGCTCGCTGCCCATCAGCACCTTGTCCTTCGCCGACTCGAAGTCCGCCATCAGCACCGACTTGCGGTCCTTGCGCGCCGCCGCCAGCGCCGCCTCGTTGACCAGGTTCTCCAGGTCGGCCCCCGAGAACCCCGGCGTGCCGCGGGCGATCTTCGACAGCACCACGTCGTCGCCGATCGGGACCTTGCGCGAGGTGCCGGTGTGCACCTTGAGGATCCCCTCGCGCCCCCGCACGTCCGGCAACGGCACCACGATCCGCCGGTCGAACCGCCCCGGCCGCAGCAGCGCCGGGTCCAGCACGTCCGGACGGTTCGTCGCCGCCACGATGATCACGTTCTCCTTCCCCTCGAACCCGTCCATCTCCACCAGCAGCTGGTTCAACGTCTGCTCGCGCTCGTCGTGGCCCCCGCCCAGCCCCGCGCCCCGGTGCCGGCCGACGGCGTCGATCTCGTCGATGAAGATGATGCACGGCGCGTTCTTCTTGCCCTGCTCGAACAGGTCGCGCACCCGCGCCGCCCCCACGCCGACGAACATCTCGACGAAATCCGAGCCGCTGATCGTGAAGAACGGCACCCCCGCCTCGCCCGCGATGGCCCGCGCCAACAGCGTCTTGCCCGTCCCGGGCGACCCCATCAGCAGGACCCCCTTGGGGATCCGCCCGCCGAGTCGCGTGAACTTCTTGGGGTCGCGCAGGAAGTCGATGATCTCCTCGAGCTCCTCCCGCGCCTCGTCGATCCCCGCCACGTCGGCGAAGGTGATCTTGTTCTTGCGCTCCGTCAGCAGCCGCGCCTTGCTCTTGCCGAACGACATCGCCCGGCCGCCGCCCGCCTGCATCTGCCGCAGGAACACGAAGAACAGGCCGAAGATCAGCAGCATCGGCAGCCACGAGACCAGCACGCTGGTCCAGAACCCCGAGTCCTCGCTGCGCTTGTAGCGGATGCCGAGCGGCTGGCCCGCCGCCTTCAAGGCCTGCTCGATGCGGTCCTGCACCGCCGGGTCGACCAGGCCCAGGGCGTGCTGCCGCACCTTGACCGTCTTGTCCCCCCGCTGCTCCAGCACCACGTACTCGTAGCGGTTGTTCTTGAGGTCGATCGTGATGTCCTCGTCCGCCGCCACCCGCTTCTGCTCGATGTCCGAGATCAGCTGGAAGTAGGTGACCTCGCGCGAGTCGCTCCCCTCGGCGAACAGGTTGTAGATCAGGAAGAACACCCCGATCAGGAGCACCCACAACAGGATCGTCTTGGTCGACTGCTTCAACGCCACACCACTTCGGGTCGCCCGACCCCCCGGACCCTCCGGCGGCCCGAACCTAACACGTCACCCCCGCATCGACAAGGCGCGGGCCGCCGAAATTCCGCGACGTTGGCCCCCGACGACCCCGCGTCACTCCCCCGCGGGCCCGCCCGCCACGGGCCGCAGCTCCAGCCACTCCCCGCACCGCTGCGCCACCCAGCCGCCCGGCA
>CAZMRP010000752.1:0-2889 GCA_964568275.1 uncultured Myxococcales bacterium | reverse complement strand
GACCGCCACGGCGACGACGGCGGCGGACAGCAGCGGCCGTCGGAACGCCGCCGCCAGCTGCTCGACCCATCGGGCAACGATGCCGGTGGTCGGCACGAGCGCCTCCCGGTGGGACTGGCGCGCGGCGGCGAGGATGCGTGCGGTCAGCGCCTCCGAGGGCTCGGGCTGCGGCAGTGCGCGCACCGCGCCGAGGGTGCGGGCCATCGCCGCGTGATAGGCACGGCAGCCGGAGCAGCTCTCGACGTGCGCGCGCAGGGCCGCCTCGCGGTCGCCCGGCAGCTCGCCGAGCGCCAGGGCGGCGAGATCGTCCTTCCGCGCTTCACACGCGACCGGCACGCGGCTCGTCATGCCCGCCTCATCCCTCCGGCTCCTCGACCCGGTCCCGCAGCGCCGCGTGCAGACGCTCCAGCGCGTAGCGCATGCGGCTCTTGACCGTGTTCTCGTTGCAGCCCACCACCTCGGCGATCTCCTGGAACGACAGCCCGCCCATCTCGCGCAGCGTGAACACCTCGCGCTGCTCCGCGGGCAACCGGCCGATCGCCGTCTCCAGCACCGCCCGCAACTCCAGGTCGGCCGCCTGCGCCTCGGTCCGCTCCTTCGGGTCTCCCACCAGGTCCCCCAGCGTCCGTCCCGGGTCGCCGTCGCGGCCCCCGAGCGGTTCGTCCAGCGAGCGATGGCGGCGGTAGCGCCGCTTGCGCATCTCGTCCACCGACAGGTTGCGGGCGATCGTGTAGATCCAGGTGGTGAAGCGCGCCCCGCTGCGGAACGAGGCCCGGTTGTGGACCACGCGGATGAACGCCTCCTGCGTCAAATCCTCGGCCGTCTCCACATCCCCCACGTGGCGCAGGAAGAAGCGGAACACGGGGCCCTGGTGCCGGCGCAACAGGACCGCGAAGCAGGACTCGTCGCCGTCGCGGTAGCGCTCCATCAACGCGCCGTCGTCGTCGGCTCCCTGCCCCGTAGGACGCGGACTCGTTGAGGAATCGGCCTTTCCGGCCGGTTCCGCAGCGGTCTCCTTGAGCGTTTCGGTCAGCCCCACGGTCGCGTTCCGTCCTGGGCTCGTCGTGTAGCCCAGATGGGGTGGCGGGAGCAAGCGGGGCTGGGAAGAGCGGCGTCACGGGTCCTAGCTACGGACCAGCGACGCCCGGCGATCTGCCGTCGCGCGGGGGAAGGACGTCGCGGCGGACGGCGTCAGATCAGGACGGTGGGGCAGCCCCAGGTGGCCGAGATGTTCCCCACGCTGCCGCCGAGCAGCCGATCGCAGTAGCTGCCGCAGAACTGCACGCGGGTGTGCGTCGCGTCGGTCCACGCCCAGCCGTCGTCGCAGGTGCCGTCGGCGTTGTCGGAGGGCACGACGACTTCGTCGAAGTAGAAGTTCACGCGGGTCGGATCGGCCGACGGATCGGGGGCCCGCATGTCGAACTCGCAACTGGCGATGCTCCCGGCGATGTCGTCGAACGCCGTGCGGATCGACGCCGGGTCCTCGGCCGGGAAGGCCGCGCCGGTGCCGCCGCGCGCCGCCATCTCGTTGAGGATGTCCATCCACTCGCTGGTGCCGATCCCGAGCACGAAGATCTGGATCCCGGCGGCGCGGATGTCCTCGACGATGCCCATCGTACGCGCATCGTCCAGGCAGTTGAGATTGTTGAAGCTGCACCCCATCGGGCTGGTGCAGACGCAACCGGAGCCGTCGAGGGCGGCGTTGCAGTTGGGCGCGCCGTCGGTGGCGAGCAGGATGAACTTGGGGTGCCCGTCGGCGGCCAGCGTGTCGAGATACGCACGGGCGTTCTGCAGCGTCTGGGCGATCGGCGTGCCGCCGCAGGTCGCCATCGGCCCCAGCGCGTCGCGGATATCGAGCGCGGTTCCCTCCGCCACTCCCACCAGCGGCTCGTGTCCCGGCTCGCACTGGGCGGTCGTCCCCGAACAAACCGGCGCGCCGACCACGTTGGGGAAGATCATCAGCCCGAACCAGATCTCCATGTCCATTTCGAACGTCACGCCGTAGATCGCCTCGCGCACCGGGTTCCAGTAGCCGTCGTCGAACATCGAGTTCGAGCGATCGAGCACGATCAGCATGTCGGGGATGACGCGCGCGATCGCGAACTCCTCCTGGTCGCACGCCTCCTCGACGACGTCCGGCACCTCGGGCCGCGTGTAGTCGACGTCCTCGCCGTCCGGCGGCGGCACTCCGTCCGCGTCGGCGTCGGCGTCGGCGCCGACCGGGACATCGCCGTCGACCCGCACGTCGCCCGCCGAATCGTCCCCCTCGGGAGCACAGCCGAGCGCCAGCACCAGGGCGCCGACCGAGAGCCACCAGGCGATCCGGGTCTTCGTCGTCATCTCGTCCTCCTGTCCCATGCAGCGGAAGTTCCGCTGCAAGGGTACCACGCGACGGCGGCCCCGGCCAACCGATTGCCCGCCGGTCCGATCTTGTGGCTGCCCGGTCCTTGCTTCGGACGCACCGCGTCCCCTAACCTGCGCCCGTGGCCTGGACGCTGCTCGCGGGACTGGCGGTCCTGCAGGGGCTCACCGAGTTCCTGCCCGTCTCCTCCTCCGGACACCTGGCGCTGGCCGAACGCCTGCTGGGGTTCTCCGAGCCGCCGATGCTGCTCAACATCTCCCTGCACGTCGGCACGCTGGCGGCGGTGCTGTGGCTCTACCGGCGCGAGTTGTTGCGCATCGTCGCCGCCGGCGGGCGCTGGCTGGTCCGGCCCCTGCGCCGCGACGGACGCTGGCGGAGCTGGGCGCCCCGCGACGAGTGGGAGGGGGAAGCGGTCGGCCTGCTCGTCGGAACCGCCGTGACGGCGGCGGTTGGACTGGCGCTCCGTCGCCCCTACGAGGCGGCGGGCGCCAGCCCCGTCGCCCTCGGCTCGCTGTTCCTGGTCTGCG
>CAZMRP010000751.1:1230-2913 GCA_964568275.1 uncultured Myxococcales bacterium | reverse complement strand
ACGAGGCGCTGCTGTGAGCGGGATCGATCGGCGCGCGTTCTGCCGCGGGGCGGTCGCCCTCGGCGGGGCCGCCTTGGCGGCCGGCACGTGGCGGCCCCTGCGCGCCGACGAGTCCGACCCCCTGGCCGCGGGACGGCGCGAGGCCGCCCATTGGGAGCGTTTGGGCGAGAACCGGGTCCGCTGCCTGCTCTGCCCGCGACACTGCGAGGTCGGCGACGGCGGCCGCGGGGTCTGCGGCGTGCGCGAGAACCGCGGCGGCACCTACTACACGCTGGTCCACGGGCTGTGCTGCTCCGAACGCGTGGATCCGATCGAGAAGAAGCCGCTGTTCCACTTCCGTCCGGGCACGCAGGCCTGGTCGCTGGCCGCGCCGGGGTGCAACATCGAGTGCCGGTTCTGCCAGAACTGGGAGATCTCCCAGGCCCGCCCGGAACAGCTCGAGCTGTCGGAGCGGCCGCCCGAGGCGGTGGCCGAGGCCTGCGCCGCGCGCGCGGTCCCGACCATCGCGCTGACCTACTCCGAGCCGACGGTCTGGTTCGAGTACGGCCGCGACCTCGCCGCGGCGGCGAAGCCGCGCGGGATCGACACCGTCGTGATCAGCAACGGTTTCATCGAGCAGGCGCCGCTGGCGGAGTGGTGCGGGCTGGTCCGGGCGATCAAGATCGATTTCAAGGCCTTCACCCAGCGCTTCTACCGCGACGTCTGCTCCGGCGACCTCGGCCCGGTCCTCGACACGCTGGGCCGGATCAAGGACGCCGGCGTGTGGCTCGAGCTGGTGATGCTCCTCGTGCCGACGCTCAACGACGACCCGACCGAGATCAAGGCCATGGCGCGCTGGATCCTCCAGCGCCTCGGACCCGACGTCCCGATCCACTTCACCCGCTTCCACCCGATGTACAAGCTGACCAACCTCGAGCCGACCCCCGTCGCGACGCTCGAGCGCTCGCGCGAGATCGCCCAGGCCGAGGGGCTGCATTTCGTGTACCTCGGCAACGTCCCCCGCCACCCGGGCGAGAACACCTGGTGCCCGGGCTGCGGCGGGCTCCTGATCGAGCGGGCGGGCTACACGATCCTGCAGAACCGCCTCGCCGACGGCCGCTGCCCCGACTGCGAGCGGACGATCCCGGGCCTCTGGTAGCCGCGCGCTACGGACTGCAGTCGGTCCACTCGATCAGGCCGGGGACCGCCCCGCACCCGCCGTCGCTTCCCGAGCCCGTGCAGACCGCATACCAACCCTCGCTCCACGTGCCTTCGTACAGGCAGGCGGCGGTGCAGGTCGTGCACGCCGCGCGACAGATGAAGCTGCCGTCGCCGTCGAGCCAGGCCGCCCCGCCGTCCGCGGTCGGCACGCACAGCGGCGCCGCCGGCGCCGCGCCCTCGCCCTCGTGGTCCAGCGCCGCGCCCGCGGCCAACCGCTCGCAGTCGTTCCCGTAGGTCACGCCGTCGCAACCGCAGACCGGCGCCCACAGCGGCATGCACACCGTCGGTCGCGGCACGCAGATCCCGGAGGCGCCGTCCAGGCAGCTCCGGATGTCGCAGACCTGGCCCGACGGGCAGCTGCCGCCCGGCCACGGACCGCAGGGGAGGACCGTGTCGGGCGCGACGTCGAAGATGTCCGTGTCCGGCCGCACGTCCACGAACGTCTCCGTGTCCGGCCACACGTCCACGAACGTCTCCGTGTCC
>CAZMRP010000751.1:0-1130 GCA_964568275.1 uncultured Myxococcales bacterium | reverse complement strand
GTCCGGAGTCACGTCCGGAGTCACGTCCGGAGTCACGTCCGACGTCACGTCCGGAGCCACGTCCGGAGTCACGTCCGGAGCCACGTCCGGAGTCACGTCCGACGTCACGTCCGGCGTCACGTCCGGAATCACGTCCGGAGTCACGTCCGACGTCACGTCCGGAGTCACGTCCGACGTCACGTCCGCGCCCACCTCGGCATCCGCCGTGGCATCCTGGTCGGGGACGCAGGTGCCGTAGTAGCAGACGAGGCCCGGGCCGCACTCCGGCGAGCATTCGTTGCCCGCGGTTCCGCCGCACCGCCACAGCAGCGCGGTGCCCGCCAGGATCGCGAGGACGACCGGGATGGTGCGTCGCATGATTCCTTCCTCCTGGACGAAGTCTGGCCGATCCCGGCGGGTACGGCAACATCGGTTCTGACGCTCGGCCTCGTCGGTCTGGTCGTCGTGTCCGTGGGGCGGGGTTGCGGCAGCGGCGCGCGGGTCGCCGACGGCGGCTACTCGAGGAGGTCTTCGAGGTTCTCGCCCCAGACGATGGCCTGGAAGCGTTCGAGGCGGGTTTCCGGGTCGCGCCAGCAGCCCGGGGGCAGCCCGGCCTTGCGGCAGGTTCCGTCGAGGAACTGGTTGCGGTCCCAGCCCTGCTCCTCGGGGACCTGCGGCAGGAGCAGGCCGCGGTGGCGGCCGCGGGAGATGATCAGGCCGTCGCGGCCCACCTGGACCGTGGTCGGATCGTTGACGAGCTCGGGAGGGGTGAGGACCGAGAGCTCGAAGGTGAGCTGGTCCAGCTCGCCCGGGGCGACGGGCGCGAAGCGGTAGTCCTGGGTCGCCGCCGACTGCGCGACCTCGGCCACGCAGCGGTAGAGCGGCATCGAGGCGATGACGTGGCCGATGCAGCCGCGCAGCTCGCCGTGTTCCTTGAGCGTCACGAACGCGGCCCCGGGCGCGCGCAGCAGCTCGGAGGCGGGCTCCGGCGGCACGTAGGTTTCCTCCCGCACGGCGGCGCGCACGGCCGCCTTGGCGATATCGATCAGGGCCTGCCGTTCCTCTCGACTGAACATCGTCGCCTCCCCGGCCGACGCGGGCGCGGCTTCGGCCGCGAGCAGCGCCAGCGCTCCGTAGCCCACCACGCGGTC
>CAZMRP010000750.1:0-2913 GCA_964568275.1 uncultured Myxococcales bacterium | reverse complement strand
GCGCTCAAGCTGCGCATCGCCGCCGCCGAGGATCTCGGCCGCTGGAGCGACGTCGTCGCCGACCTGCGGCGGTTGATGGAGCAGTCGGCCGACGCCGAGCGCTTCGACCTGCTGGTGCGCGTCGGCGACATCCTCCACGAGAAGCTGGGCGACCACGACAAGGCCGCCAAGAGCTACAACGCGGCGCTGGAGATCCAGCCCGAGCACCGGACGCTGCTGCACAAGCTGATCGCGGTCTACCAGTCGACCGAGCAGTGGTCGCGGGTGGTCGAGGCGATCCTGCGCATCGCCGACCTGCTCGACGACAAGAAGATGCTGGCCAAGTACTACCTCACCGCCGCGCGCGTGAACGCCGACAAGCTCGGTCGCACCGACGAGGCGGTGACCTACTTCGATCTGGCGCTCGACCACGACCCGGAGACGCTGTCGGTGTTCGAGGAGATGGTCCGGATCCTGACCGACAAGCAGAACTGGAGCGAGCTCGAGCGCGCCTACCGCAAGATGATCTCGCGCCTCGAGAAGGGCGGCGACGTGGTCGTCCGGGCCAACATCTGGCACTCCCTGGGCGAGATCTGCCAGCACCGGCTGAACCACCTGGGCGACGCGATCTCGGCCTACGAGACCGCCCTGCGGCTCGATCCCGAGAACCGTCCGTGGATGGAGGTGCTGGCCCGGCTGTACGGCGACGACCCGCGCCATTCGGACAAGGCCGTGCGGCTGCACCGCCAGCTGCTCGAGCTCAACCCGTACCGCGCCGAGAGCTACCAGTTGCTGGCGCGGATCCACGCCGCCCGCGAGAAGTGGGACGAGGCCTGGTGCTTCTCCGCCACCCTGCACTCGCTGGGCCTGGCCGAGGACACCGAGAAGACGATCTACGAGAACTACCGCGAGGAGCAGCTGCCCAGCGCCCAGGAGGTGCTCAACGAGGACCTCTGGCGCCGCGCGGTCCACCACCCGACGCTCGACGAGATGATCACCGGCATCTTCGCCACGCTCCAGCCGGCCTACCTCAAGCGCCACGCCCGCCAGCTCAAGGCGCTCGGGGTGGCCGACGCCGAGAAGCTCGACGTGGAGAAGAAGGACGAACGGCTGACCTGGGCCATCGCCGAGGTGGCGCGCAATCTGGGCATCGACCCGCCGACGGTGTACTTCCACCCGGACCGCACCGCGACGCTCACGCTGCTCGACACCGAGCCCCCGGCGCTGCTGGCCGGCCCGACGATCCGGGAGATGGCCGAGCACGAGATGGCGGACCTCAAGGTCGTCGCCTTCCTGGTCGGGCGGGCGCTGGCCTACCTGCGCCCCGGCTGCTACCTGCGCCACACCCTGCAGAGCGGCACGGCGCTGTCGACCTGGTTCCTGGCCGGCATCCGCCGCATCATGCCCACCTTCCCCGTGCCGCAGAACATCGCACAGCCGGCGAGCGAGGCGGTCGAGGTCATCTCGCGCCACCTCGACCGCGTGGCCACCGACAAGCTCGGCGACCAGGTCGCCTCGTTCCTCTCGTCCGTCGGCGGCGGCCTGGACCTCAAGCGCTGGGGCTACGCCGTCGACCTGACCGCCGACCGCGCCGGTTTCATCGCCTGCAACGACATCGACATCGCCTCGAAGACGGTCAAGTCGAGCCCGGCTGAGTCGTGGATGGCGCCGACCAAGGACCGCCTGCGCGAGCTGGTCCTCTACGGCGTCAGCGAGAGCTACTTCCAGCTGCGCGATCGGATGGGCCTGCGGATCGTCGTCGAGAGCGGCGATCGGGAGACGTGACCCCCGCGGGTCGGGGCGTCACTCCGCCGCCGGCGGCGGGGCGTCCTTGCCGGCGGGTGGGGCGGCGGCGGCGGCCTGGTCGGCCTGGACCGCCTGGGCGAGATTGCCGATCATCCGCGTCAGCTCGCCCAGCAGCTCGACCGAGAGGTTGATCCCCTTCTTCGTCGGCTTGAACTCCCCCGCGTCGTCCAGGTAGTAGATCCGCACGTCCATGTACTGGCGGCCCCGGTAGGTCCGCAGGGTCGCCCGGACCTCCTCGGTCGCGTTGCGCTTGAACTGGTCGATCACCCGATCGTCGGCCATGGCGGTCCTCCCTGTCCGGCCGCGCAGCGGCGGGAACCCGCCGGACGCGGGGAGTCCATCATCGCCGACCGCGGTCGCCTGTCAAGGACGAATGTCGTCGCCGCGGCGCCCGTCGGTGGATCGCGCGCTCCCGGCCCGCTATCATCGACCGCGGTGCCGCGGCCGCCCGCCGCGGCCGCCGGGAGGACGATGTCCGAGCCCGTTCGCTTGCATCTCGGCTGCGGCTTCGTCCACCTTCCGGGCCGCTGGAACGTGGACCTCGCCGGGCCGGCCGCCGATCTGCGGGCCGCGGCCGCCGCGCTGCCGTTCCGGGACCAGTCCGTCGCCGCCGTCGAGGCCTACCAGCTCGTCGAACACCTCGGCTGGCTCGGCACCCTCGACGCCCTCGCCGAATGGCATCGGGTCCTGGTCCCCGGCGGCAGCCTGATCGTGGAAACCCCCGACCCCGGACCGTCGTTCCGGCGCTTCCTCGATGCCCCGGACCGCCGGGGACGCGCCGAGGCGCTGAACTGGATCCACGGCCACGAAAGCCCCGGCCTCACGCACCGCTTCCTGTTCCCGCGCGAGGCGCTGGTCGAGCTGCTGGAACGGGTCGGCTTCTCCGGGCTGCGGTTCCCGGCTGCCCGGACCCACGACGGCCTCCACAGCTACCGGCTCGAGGCCGTGCGGGGGGGCGACCTGGCGCAGCGGCTGGGCAACCGTCTGCGGGCCGAGCTCGCCGCGGCCGGCGGGCCGGGAACGACCGAGCAGGCGGCACGGCTCGAGCTGGAGGAGACGCTGTTCGACCGGCTGGCGCGGGCGGTGCGACACGCCGAGGCCGGCGCCTGGGACGAGGCGGCGGCGTGC
>CAZMRP010000749.1:0-2918 GCA_964568275.1 uncultured Myxococcales bacterium | reverse complement strand
GCCGCCACCGAAGCCGACCCCGCCGGTGCCGTAGCCGTGGCCCATCTTCCCGACATCGCCCAGGCCGAAGCCGTAGACCTCGCCCCCGCCGCCGAGGTCACCGGACGCCGACAGCTGTTCGAGGAGCTGCGTCTTGCTCAAATGCGGGTTCGGGTTGTCGCGCGGACCCCGCACGCTGGCCAGACCCTCCACGCCCGCGGCCCGGGCCCCATGGTCGCCTTCCTCCTCTGATTCGACCTCGAGGTCGCTCGGGTCCGACCAGCGGTCCGGTTGCCGCGGCTCCGGTTCCGCCCGCGCCGCCTCCCCGGCCGTCCGCGGCGTGACGCGGACCGAGGGGTCCGGCTCGCTCGACTTGCAGAACGAGGCGCCGGTGACCAGGATCAGGGCTGCCGTCAGGGTCGCGCGTCGTGGCATCGTCTCCTCCCGTTCTGCGCGGAGAGCGTCCGGTCGAGGCGTCGTCGTCCGGAGCGCGCAGGAGGGTTCAGACAGCGCGCGGGGCGGTAGGTTCCGTCAGGGTCGCGGGAGCGTGACCGGGCCGCCCGGCTCCAGCTCGACCACCACCGACTCGGCGCCCTGGAGCACGAGGCCCTCGAGGTGCTCGAGGCCGTGGACGATCGTGCGGTCGACGGTGGAGACGATCGCCCCGGCCGTCACGCCGGCGGCGGCGGCGGGGCTGCCGAGCCGCACGGCGCCGATGCGGATCCGGCCGCTCTCGGTCTCCTGGAGCGTCACGCCCCAGGCCGGGACCTCGAACGCCGTTCCGGTGGGCCGCTCGCCGAACACCCCCTCGTAGGACACCCCCTCGGGAAGCTCGACCGGCTGGATCACGCGCAGCGGGGCGCCGTCGCCCACGATCCGCGACTCGTCGACGGCCACGAAGGCGGTGAACCGGCTGACCAGCCGGAAGTCGATGGCCAGCTCGGTGATCTGCTTCTCCAACTCCGCCCGGCGCGCTTCGTCGGCGGTGACCAGCTCGTCGGACAGCTCGTCGATGCGCCAGCGGGCCCAGATCGGGGCGAGCGCGGCGTTGTCGGGCTGCGCCTCCGGCAGGTCGACCTCCACCGGCAGGCGCACCCGCTCGGCCCCGACCCGGGCCTCGACGTACGCGGTGCCGCGGGCGGCGCGCGAGTAGCGGGCGACGACGTTGATCGTCTGGCCGGCGAACAGGTCGGGCAGCCGGGAGGGATAGACGTCCTCCACCGGCAGGCCGTTCCAGTCGATCGTCACGTCGACCAGCACCGGGGAGTCGATCAGCTCGAACAGTCGCTGCACCGCGCGGCCGGTCTGGTCCTCGTCGCGCGGGAGCACGACGTGCGAGGCCCCGCCGCCGAACTCGCCGATGCCGTCGATCAGGTAGCGGTTGACGCTGGAGCCGGTGCCGAAGGCGAAGAAGCGCGCCTCGCCGCGCTCCTCCCGGATCACGCGCAGGATCTCCTCCTCGTTGCCGATGTAGCCGTCGGTGAGGAACACGTACATCTGGAGGAACTTCGGGTCGTGCTCGCCGCCGAGCGCGCGTTGGACGCCGGCGAGCATCTCGGTGCCGCCGCCGCCGCACAGCTCCTCGAGGAACTCGCGGGCCTCCCGGACGTTGGCGGCGGAGCGGGGCCGCGGGCGCTCCCACAGCTGGCCGTTGCCGCTGGCGAAGAAGTAGATGTTGAACGCGTCCTCGGGCCGCAGTTCGTCGAGCGTGCGGCGGACGATCTCCTTGGACAGGCCGAGCGGGAGGCCGAACTGGCTGCCGGAGACGTCGATCAGGAAGGTGAGCTCCCGCGGCGTGACCTGGGCGTCGGACGGGGCGAGCGGCGGCTGCATCATCAGGGTGAGGAACCCGCCCTGTTCGCCGCGGTGTGCCAGCACGCCGAACTGCGTCTCCGCGCCGTCGACCTTCCAGCGCACGACGAAGTCGCGGTTCGGGATCGAGTCGGCGGTCGACAGGCGCAGCACCTTGCGCGTCGCGGAATGGTCCTCGACGTCGACGCAGTGCGTGACCGCCTGCAGGCCGGCGATGGGGAGCCCGGCGTCGATCGCCAGCGTCAGACCGATGTCGTGGCCGCTGCGCTCGCCCGGCCGCAGCACCGGCGGCGTGATCCGGTCGGCGTCCGGCACGCGGTCGGTGGGCGGCGACGTCCCGCCGCCGCCGGGCGGCGCTCCCGGCTCGACCTGCTTCGCGCCCGGCGCCTGCTCGGTCGTCCCGCCGGGGATGTAGCGCGGCCCGACGACCATCGGGAACACGAACTCGTACGTCCCGTGCCGGTAGATCAGCCGCTCGAAGTAGGTGATGCGGATCACGACCTTGCCGCCCGGCTCGATGTTGGCGACGCTCTGGGTGAAGATGTTCGGCCGCTCCTGGGTCAAGAGGCTGGCCGTCTGTCCGCGGGCCCGGGCCTGCGCGTAGATCCGCTCGGCTTCTTCCCGCGGGCGGATCAGGCCGACGATCCTGCGGGAGCCGACCTCCATCACGAAGTCGTTGACCGCCGACATCCCGGGCAGCGGGAAGACGTAGACCGCCTCGATCACCTCGTCGAACGGGTTGCCGTAGGTCTGCTCGACGATCGTGCGGCCGATGTAGCCGGTGACGTCCGCGGCGACCTCGGTGTGCTCCAGCGGGAACTCGCCGACCTGCTCGCCGTCGCGCCCGGTGGCCCGCAGGGCGCCCTGGGTCGGCGGCGGTGGCTCGTCGCTGGCCGTCGTACCGGCGTAGGCCCGGGTCCGATCAGCGTCGCGCGCGATGACCACCAGCTCGTCGGCGGCCCGGCCCGCGTCGTCCGCTTCCGGCTCGGTCGGCGGCCCGGCCGCAATGGAGGCGCTCTCCAGGCGCCGCTGCACGTAGGCCGGGCTCGGCATCGCGGCGCCGCCGACCGTCGGCGCCGCCAGATGGACGGCCGGAGTCCTGCCGCGCCCGAACCGCGCCTCGCGGC
>CAZMRP010000748.1:0-2922 GCA_964568275.1 uncultured Myxococcales bacterium | reverse complement strand
CAACCTCGGCACGGACACGATCTACTCGGGGACCGTGGCGGCCGCGCGCGAGGCCGCCCTGCGGGGCATCCCGGGGCTGGCGGTGTCGTTGTCCGAGGGGACCGACTACGGTCCGGCGGCGGAGGTCGCGGCGCGGCTGGCGGAACGGGTGCTGCGGGCGGGGACGGCGGCGCGGGCCGACGGTCGCGGCGTGCTGCTCAACCTCAACGTCCCGCCGGCGCCGCGCCCGGGGCTGCGGCTGACGCGGCTGGGCCGGCGGCACTACCCCGAGGAGGTGGCGGTGCGGCGGCGCGGCGCCCGGGGATGGTCGGCCCGCATCGGCGGCTTCCCCGTCGGCAGCGACCTCACGCCGGGGACCGACACGCGGGCGATCCACGACGGCCGCGCCTCGCTCTCGGTCCTGACGCTCGACCTGACGCAGCGGGACGCGCGCCGGCGGTTTCCGGGACTGCTGACGCGCCTGGTGCGCGAGGGAGGCGGACGATGAACGCACGGGAACGGCTGATCCGCTCGCTGGTCCGGGACGTGCCGGACTTCCCCAAGCCGGGGATCGTGTTCAAGGACGTCACGCCGGTGGTCGGCTCGGCGGCCGGGCTGCGGGCCGCGGTGGCGGAGCTGGCGGCGCGCTACCGCCGGCTCCAGCCGACGAAGATCGTCGGGGTGGAGGCGCGCGGGTTCATCTTCGGCGCGGCGCTGGCGGACCGGCTGGGGGTCGGCTTCGTGCCGGTGCGCAAGCCCGGCAAGCTGCCCTGGAAGTCGCGCCGCGAGCGCTACGCGCTGGAGTACGGCACCGATGCCGTCGAGATCCACGTGGACGCGGTGGGGCGCCGGGACCGGGTGGTGGTGGTCGACGACCTGCTGGCGACGGGCGGCACCGCCGCGGCCACCGTGCGGCTGGTGCGGCGCTGCGGCGCCCGGGTGCTGGCGGCGGCGTTCGTGATCGAGCTGGAATTCCTGCACGGTCGGCGCCGGCTGCGCGGCGTGCCGGTCGACAGCCTGGTGCGCTACGCCTGACGCCGCCCTTCCCGCCCGACCCGCAACTTGCTAGCCTGCAGCCGATGGGCGAGGCGTTGCCGAGACCGGACCGCTGCGAGGAACATCCGCCGACGGTGACCGGGGAGGGTCTCGGCGGACCCCCGCCGACGCCGGAGCTGCTGGTGCGGCCGATCCCGAAGTCGTTCCGGTTCGTCAAGGCCTACCTGACGACGTTCCGGGTGATCGGCGGCTACCTCTGGCTGCGCTTCAAGGCCCGGTTCCTCGGCCGCGACTACTACGAGCGCAAGGTCCGGGGCCTCCACGTGCGCAGCGCGCAGCGGGTGGCGCGCACGCTGCTCTCGCTCCAGGGGCTGTTCATCAAGGTCGGGCAGTTGATCTCGGTGATGACGAACTTCCTGCCCGAGGAGTTCCGCCGGGGGCTCGAGCAGCTGCAGGACCGCGTCTCGGCGCGGCCCTACGCCTCGGTGGCCCGGCGCATCCGGACCGAGCTGGGCGGGGACCCGCACGAGGTCTTCGCGACCTTCGAGGAGCGGCCGATCGCCTCGGCTTCGCTGGGCCAGGTGCACCGGGCGACGACGAAGGACGGCCGCCGGGTGGCGGTCAAGATCCAGCACGCGGGGATCGACGACGTGGTGCGCAAGGACCTGAAGACGATCCGGAGGATCCTGTCGATCGTCCACTGGTTCTTCCCGGTGGAGAACCTCGACGAGTACCACGGGCAGATCCGCGAGATGGTCGCGCAGGAGCTGGACTTCACCTGCGAGGCGGAGCACATCCGGCGCATCGCGAAGAACTTCCGCGACGAGCCCCGGGTGCGGTTTCCGGAGGTGGTGCCCGAGCTGTCCACGCGCGGGATCCTGACCACCTCGTTCTGCGAGGGGCTCAACGTCTCGCACGTCGACGAGCTGGACCGGCTCGGCGTCGACCGCCGGCAGCTGGCCCAGCTGCTGATCACGACCTACTGCCAGATGGTCTTCGTGGACGGCGTGTACCACGCGGACCCGCATCCCGGGAACATCCTGGTGCAGACCGACGGCTCGATCACCTTCCTCGACTTCGGCGCCGTCGGCACCCTGTCGCCGGTGATGCGCCAGGGGATCCCGGAGTTCCTCGAGGGGGTGATCCGGCGCAACACGGGGCAGATCATCTCGGCGCTGCGCAAGATGGGCTTCCTCGCCGTGGCGGCCGACGACGCGGTGGCCGAGCGGATCATCGAACACTTCCACAAGCGCCTCCAGGAGGAGGTGCACATCGATTCGCTGAACCTCAAGGACGTCAAGTTCGACCCCAATGCGGTGTTCCGCAGCCTCGCCGACCTGTCGAACCTCGGCGTCTCGCTGCGCGACCTGTCGGGCGCGTTCCAGATCCCCCGCGACTGGGTGCTGCTCGAGCGCACGCTGTTGCTGCTGATGGGGCTCTGCACGCGCCTCGACCCCGAGACGCGGCCGATGGAAGTGATCTACCCGTACATCCGCGAGTACGTGCTGGGGCCGGAGCGGGACTGGACGCAGATCTTCGTCGAGTCGGTGAAGAACACGGCGCTGTCGTACCTGACGCTGCCGGAGCAGGTGCAGAAGTTCGTGCAGCGCTCGCTGCAGGGACAGCTCGAGGTCCAGGTCCGCGGCCTCGTCCCGCAGCTCGACCGCGTGGCGCGGGGCGCCCGGCAGCTGACCTACGCGCTGCTGACCTCCGCCGCCTGGCTCGGCTTCCTGTACTTCGACCACGTCGGGGACCCGCTGTGGATGGACCGCTGCCTGGCGGCGCTGGGCGTGGGACTGGTCCTGCTCGTCGGCTCGCTGCTGGCCGGCCGGCGCAGCGTACGGAGACGCTAGATGGCTTGCAGCCGGGTCGGTCGGAACGGGACGCGCCGCGCGGGCTGGCTGCCGGTGGCCTGCGCGGGGCTGCTCGCCGCGGCGCCCGCGGGCG
>CAZMRP010000747.1:0-2922 GCA_964568275.1 uncultured Myxococcales bacterium | reverse complement strand
GGCGGCTCCGGGGACGGCGGCGGCTCGGGGGGCGTGGCGGGGACCACGTCGAGCACGATGCGGTTGTCGAGCCGGAGCCAGGTCGCGGCGGCGCGGCGCACGTCGTCGGCGGTGACCGCGTCCCAGCGCTCCAACTCGCCGAGCAGCAGGCGCGGGTCCCCGTAGTAGAGCCAGCTGCGCGCCAGTTCGTTGGCCAGCCGCAGGTTGCTGCGGATCGACTCGAGGAACCGCGCGCGGCGGCGGTTCTTGGCGCGCGCGAGCGCCGCCTCCGGAATCCCCTCCACGGCCACCCGCTCGAGCCACGCGTCGAGCGCCGCGCGGGCCTCGGGTCCGTCGTGACCGGGGGCCACCACGGCCCAGATCGAGAACAGGTCGGGGCCGCGCCGTTCGTCGAGGCCCATCGACAGCGACTGCAGCAGGCCGCGTTCCTTGACCAGGTCGCGGTACGCCGGGGCGGTCTCGCCGTCGGTCAGCCACAGCGCCAGCAGGTCCAGGGCGTAGGACTCGGGCGAGCGGTACGGCGGGACGTGCCAGACGACGTGGAACGCGGGCAGCGGGGCCAGCGGGTCGACCATCGTCTCGCTGCGCCCTTCCGTCGGCGGGGTGAACGGCGGCAGGGCGAACGGCGGCGCGTCGCCGGCCGGGATCGCCCCGAAGTATCGCTCGGCCAGCGCCCGCGCCTCGGCCGGCTCCACGTCGCCCGCGACGAACAGCACGGCGTTGCTCGGGACGTAGTGCGTGCGGAAGAACTCCTGCGTCTCGTCGAACGGCATCGTCTCCAGATCGGCCTGCTCGCCGATCACCGGGTGGGCGTAGGGGAAGAAGTCGCCGTAGGCCAGCTCGTTGATCCGCAGGAACGACGGGTAGTACGGCTTGTTGTCGATGTTCTCCTGGCGCTCCTGCTGCACCGCGGCGCGCTGGTTCTCGAAGTTCTCGGGGGTCAGGTCGAGGGTGGTCATGCGGTCGGCCTCGAGCCACAGGGCCAGCTCGAGGGCGTTGCGGGGCAGCGACTGCCAGTACTCGGTGTGGTCGGGACCGGTGGCGCCGTTGCACACCCCGCCCGCCTCCTCGACGATCGCGAAGTGCTCGGCCTTGCCCATGTTCGCCGTCCCCTGGAACATCATGTGCTCGAACAGGTGCGCGAACCCCGTCCGTCCGGGGACCTCCACCGCCGAGCCGACGTCGTAGTGGATGCCGACGGCGACGGTGGGTACCAGGTGGTTGGGGGCGACGAGCAGGCGCAGGCCGTTGTCGAGGGTGAAGGTCTCGACGGGGAGGTCGAGGTTCTGGGCGGCGGCGGGGGCCGCGGCCGGCACGACGAGCAGCGCGGCGACGATCGGGATGAGACGCAACGCGAATCCCTCCTTCCGATCGGACTTCGTAGCAGCAGGCGCAGGGGCGTTGCAACCTGCCCGCCGATGGTGCTATGGATCCCGCGCGCTCGCCGTGGGGCCCATAGCTCAAACGGTGAGAGCTCCCGGCTCATAACCGGGCGGTTCCTGGTTCAATCCCAGGTGGGCCCACCGGAGCGAGACGGGATGCCGGGGCGTGGTCGCGGCGGCGGAGGGGCGCGCGGCGGCCGGTGAGAACGAGGGGGACGGCGCGGCGGGCGCGTCACGGAGGTGCTCGAGTGCAGAAGGCGATCGAGGACCTGAGCGAGCTGCAGACGATCGATCTCGAGGTTTTCCGCATCGACACGCAGCTGCGCGCACTTCCCGACAAGGTAGCCGACCTCAAGACCCACCTCGACCGGATCTACGGCATCATCGACCGCGAGAAGAAGCAGCTCACCGAGGACGACCGCTACCTGAACGAGCTGCAGCAGGAAGTGCAGCTGCAGACCGAGCTGTTGTCCAAGAGCAAGGGCAAGCTGGCCGGCGCGCGCAACGAGCGGGAGGTCAACGCGGCGCAGCGCGAGATCGACATGATCAAGGGTGCGGTCCAGATCCGCGAGAAGGAGATCCTCCAGCTGATGGAGACGGTCGAGACGCTGAAGAAGTCGATCGCCGCCAAGGAGGAGCAGTTCCACGAGCTGGAGGAGGGGTTCAAGTCCCGCGAGGCCGAGACCCGGGCCCAGATCGAGGCGATCGAGGCGGAGCGCGCCGCCCACGTGGCCAAGCGCGCCGCGATCGAGAAGCGGGTGCCCCGCGAGACGCTGGCGCTGTACGACCGGATCCGCCGGCGCAAGCCGCAGGCGATGGTCGAGGTGATCGGCGGCAACTGCCAGGGCTGCCACCTGCAGATCCCGCCGCAGATCTTCAACGAGGTGCAGCGCGGCGAGCGCGTCCTGCAGTGCCCGAACTGCACCCGCATCATCTACTGGCGCCCCGTCAAGCCCGCCGAGTAGCCCGCGCCGCCGAAACCGGGAGGAGCCATGCCGTCGCCCGAGACGCCACGCCGTGTCGTCGCCGCCCTGCTCGGACTGCTGCTGCTCGCCGTCGCCGTGTTCGGCGCCCGGGGCGCGCGCTTCGACGACGACCCGCTCGCCGCGCTCCCCGCCGACGATCCCGAGCTGACGGCCTTTCGCGAGGCCGCCGCGCCGTTCGGCATCCTGCAGACGCTGTTGATCGGCGTCGAGCGCGACGACCTGTACTCGCGGGATTCGCTGGAACGGTTGCGGACCTTCACCCGCCGCGCGGCGGCCGTGCCGGGGGTGCGGGAGGCGGTGTGCTTCACCGAGGTGCCGGACGTCTCGGCCACCGGGGCGCGGACCGAGGTGGCGGACCTGGTTCCGCGACCGGTCCCCGACGACCCGCTGGTCCTGGCGCAGACGCGGACCCGCGTCCTGGCGAACCCGATGGTGGCGGGGCAGCTGGCGTCGGCCGACGGCCGGGCGGCGCTGCTGCCGATCGTGCTCGACCCGGCGCGGCGGCCGATGCGCGAGACGGCGCGCGAGGTGGCCGACCTGGCGCTGCGCGAGCT
>CAZMRP010000746.1:0-2935 GCA_964568275.1 uncultured Myxococcales bacterium | reverse complement strand
CCGGCGGTGCCGCCGCCGAACCACGCGTCGGCCGTCGCGTGCGAGCCCGGGCCGCCGAGGAACAACTCCACGCGCCCGGCGTCGCCCGCGGCGCCGGGAGCGCCGACCGCCACGTCCTCGAAGCCGTCGCCGTCGAGGTCTCCGACCCCGGCCAGCGCCGCGCCGTACTCCTCGTCGTCTTCGGTCCCCGACCAGATCCAGGTCGCCGTCGCGATCGCGTGCACCGGTCCGCCGCAGTACAGCAACACGGCCCCGGAGCGCACGCCTCCGGTGCCGGACCCGCCCGGCTCGTGCACGAGGAAGTCCGCGAGGCCGTCGCCGTCGAAGTCGCCGGCGCCGGCCAGGGCGGCACCGAACCGCGCTCCCGCCGTGAACCCGTCCAACGTCCGATCGGCCTCGGCGTCCGGCACGAGGCCCCCTCGCAGCAGCAGAACCTGTCCGGCGTCGGAGCCTCCCGTGTCGGCGCCGGGGATGCCGACGAGGAAGTCGGCCGCGCCGTCGGCGTCGATGTCGCCCGCCCCGGCGACCGCCGTGCCGAGGCCGTCGCCGATCGCCGCGCCCTCGAGCCACGCCGCCGCCGCAGTCGGCAGGGGGTTGCCGCCGAGGAACAGGAACGCCGCGCCGCGCTCCCGGCCGGTGGTCGCATGGCTCGGGTCGCCGACCAGCAGGTCCGCGAATCCGTCCGCATTGACGTCGCCCGCGGCGGCGAGCGCCGCGCCGAACCGTGCACCCCGCGCCGTCTCGAGCACCACGTCGGCGACGTCGTCGAACGTCGCGCCGCCCAGGTACACGTAGACCCGGCCCACGCCGGCGCCGGAGTCGTCGCCCGGGGCGCCGACCGCCAGGTCGGCGTAGCCGTCGCCGTCCAGGTCGCCCGGCGCGCGTCCGACGTCGAGATAGCGCGTCGCGCTCCACGGGCCGGGCGCGCCGGCCGGCAGAGCCGCCCGCACGCGCCAGAAGTACCGGCGTCCGGCCGGGGGAGTCGTGTCGACCGGCAGGTCGCTCGCCGGCTGCCACGACGTCGCCGCGAGCGCCGCGGCCGAACCCTCGGGGCTCGCGAAGGCGCAGTCGGTGAATCCGACGGCGTCGCAGGAGTCGTCGAGCTGCACCTCGTACTCGACGCCGGGGCACACCGACGGGCGCCAGCTCAGCGCGGGGCGCAGCACCTGCCGTTCGACGGGTGCGAGGTGCGAGCCGGTGCGTGTGCCGTTGGGCGGCCAGAGCGGGGCGGGCGGCGGCGGGCCCGCCGTCTCGACCCCGCACCGTTGCCCCGACCCCTCGGGCACGCACGCGTCGATGGTGCACGGGTCGCCGTCGTCACAGTCATCGACGGAGTGGCAGCCGTACCGGCAGTCGCTGCGGCAGCCGTCGTCCTCCACCAGGTTCGCGTCGTCGCACTCCTCGCCGTCGTCCAGCGTGCCGTTGCCGCAGGTCGGCGGAACGTCGTTCGCCCCGTCGTCCTCGACGAGCTCGACCTCGGTGTCGCCGGGGTCGGTCGCGAGGTCGGCCTCCGCCCCGGCGCCGTCGTCCCCCGAGTCGACGCCGGCCTCGTCCGCGACCGGGGGCGGCGTTTCGCAGATCAGCTCGCACGAGCCGGCGGCCCAGGGGAGGGCGAGCAGCAGCCCGACGAGCGGGGCGGCGGAGCGTCGCCGCAGCGAGCCGTCTACCACGTCAACACCAGTCCTCCCGGAACGAACGCCACCGCGGGCTCGTCCGGCGGTCGCTCCTCGCCGCCGGGCGGCGCCCAGGCGAACCAGGCCAGGAAGGCGGTGGCGACGGCCGCGGCCGCGGCGAAGCAGAGCACCACGTCGGTGGCCAGGGCCAGCTCGAGCGTCCGGTCGTAGAGGTCGGCGTCGCGGCGGAAGCCCAGCAGGTAGTCGTCGCGCTGCACGAGCATCGCCGTGCCCAGCGCGGCGGCGGCCAGGCCCAGCGCGCCGGTGGTGCCCACCAAGCCCCAGAACCACGGTTCCAGCGCGGAGTCCTCGAGCGGCTCCAGGTCGAGCACGACCTCCGCCGTCGCTCCGCGGAGGACGGTGACGTCGGCGCGGGCGTCGGCGAACCCGGGCCGCCGGGCCACGACCACGTGCGTCCCGCCGCGCAGCCGGATCGGAGCGGCGAGCGGCGCAACCCCGACGGCGCGGCCGTCGACCGCCAACTCGGCGCCGTCCTCGTCGACCTCGATCCGCAGCCGCCCGAGCTCCGGCTGCATCTCGTTCCGCTGCCGCTCGGCCTCCGCGAGCCGGTCCGACGGCTCGCGGTCCCGCCCGTCGACCAGGTACTGCTCGAAGGCGTCGACGGCGGCGTCCCAGTCGTCGAGCTCGCGGTGGCACATGCCGATGTTGAACAGCAGCACCGGCCGGTCGGAGATGGCGCGCGCCGCGCGAAACGCCTCCAACGCCGCGGCGTAGTCGCCCGCCTGCAGCGCCCGCGCCGCCGCGGCCATCAGGCCGTCGAGGCGTTCCGCCTCCCGGGGCTCCTGCGCCGCCGCGGCCGCCGTCGCCAGCAGCACGACCAGCGCCGCGAGCCGGCTCACCGTTGCCCTCCCAGGTCGAGCACGAAGGTGGTTCCCTGCTGCCCGTGGATCACCGTCGGGCCCGCATCGCGGGTCGTCGTCGACGGGAGCCGCTGGAACCGCGGACGGATCACCCGGTCGTCGAGGGTCGAGACCGAGACGCGGTACGGTCGCAGGCCGCCCCGGCCGGGCGTCACGACGACCTCCACCGTGCGGTCCGCCTGCGGCAGGTCGATGCCGGTCGCGGGGTCGACCGCGATCCCGTCCACCGTGACCGCCGCGCCGGACGGTACCTCCTGGAAGGCGAGGTGCACCGTGGCGATGTCGTCGCGCGGCGGCGCCGTCGTCGCTGCCTCGGCGCGCGGGCCTCCCGCCGCTCCCGCGTCGTCGCCGGCGGCCGTCGTACCCGCTCCGGCGTCCGGC
>CAZMRP010000745.1:0-2936 GCA_964568275.1 uncultured Myxococcales bacterium | reverse complement strand
GCACGACGGCCATGTGGCCGTCGTGGCCGCACTTGTGGGCGACGCCGGCGGTGTGCGAGGCGTGGTCGAGCGGCACGGTCTCGGGGATCGGCAGCGCGTCCAGCTCGCAGCGCACGAGCACCGTCGGTCCGCGGGTCGCGCCTCCGAAGGCCGCCGCGACGCCGTGCCCGCCGAGGCCCTCGACCAGCGCGTGCGGCGCCAGCGGCGCCAGTGTCTCGCGAACGAATCGCGCCGTCTCCCGCTCGCAGCCCGAGCGTTCCGCGTGACGGTGCAGCAGGCGGCGCAGCAGCTGCGGTTCGTTCATCCCGTCGTCCCGTCGCCCGGCGGCTCGAGGCGGCCGCGCAAGGCCACCCTAGCAGACCGCGGCGCTCGCAGGCGACCGGCCGCCGTCGATTTCCGATCTTTTTCTGCCGCCGGGGGGTGGATCGAGCGGGACCGATGTGCGAAGGTGGATCGGTAGTCGGCGGCACCCGTCCCTGTCGTCGTCATCCGGAAACGCCGTGCCCGACGGGCGTTTCCCGAGAAAGGCGGTCGTGTCATGAACGACGACACGAGTTTCCAGATGCGCATCGGCCGCACGCCGCTCGTCCGCTCCCACCGGCTCGAGGCGGCGCTCCGCGTGCCGGAGATCCATTTCAAGCTCGAGGGCAACAACCCGTCCGGGCACCGCGAGGACCGGATGGCGTAGCTGACCATCCGGGACGCGCTGGCGCGCGGGAAGCCGACGATCACGATGGGCACGCTGGGGACGACGGCCGGCTCGCTGTCCTACCTGGCGCCCTACTTCGGCGTGCGCTGCGTGCTGTACCTGCCGAGTCGCAAGCGCGCGCTGCGCAGCCGGCTGCTGGTCGGGCCGAACACCGAGCTCGTGGAGTACGGCCGCAGCTACGAGGACTGCGTGGTCGAGAGCCGGCGCGCGGCGGAACGCCACGGCTGGTACGACGCGAACCCGGGGTTGGCGAACAACCTGCTGAACATGTACTCCTTCGAGTACATCGCCGAGGAGATCCGCCAGCAGCTCGAGCGGCCGCCGACGCACGTGATCTGCCAGACCAGCAACGGCTCCTCCGTCTCCGGCCTGCACCTCGGCTTCAAGCGCCAGTGGGTGGCCGAGGTGATCGACCGCCTGCCGCGGATCCACGCGGCCTCGACCAGTCACGGCAACGCGATCGTCGAGGCCTACCGGCTCGGCAGCAAGCGCATCGTCACGCTGGACCGCAGGCTGATCCGCGAGAGCCGCTACAACCGCAACGTGGTCAACGCCGAGTGCTACAACGGCCAGGACGCGCTCAACGCCGTCTACGACACCGAGGGGGCGGCGGTCGGCGTCTCGGACGACGAGCTGCTGGAGGCCTACGAGTGGCTGCGCAGGACCGAGCGGTTCCGCCTGACCGTGGCCAACGCCTACCCGGTGGCGGCGCTGCTGGGCGCGGCGCGGCGCGGCGCGCTGGCGGGCGGCCGCGTCGTGGTGGTGCTCAACGACGGCCGGGTCGACGTCGAGGTGCGCCGCCTGCGACGCTCCGACCTCGGGATGAGCTACGAGCAGTTCCTCGCGACGCTCAACGACTGGCTCGTCCGCTTCACCGACCCGCTGGCCGAGATCCGCGACGCCACCGACGACGCCTTCACCAACGGCTTCGTGCTCGGCGCCTTCCAGGGCAGCGAGCTGGTGGGCGCCGTGGTGGTCTCCACGGGACGCTACGAGACCTTCTTCCCGAAGTACCACCTCTCGTACATCGCGACGAAGAAGACGATCAAGGGCATGGGGATCGCGACGCAGCTCATCGCCAAGGTGATCGAGCTGACGGAGGGCGACTTCTCCCTGCACGTGGAAACCGACAACCGGGGGGCGATCAAGCTCTACGAGAAGATGGGCCTGCGGAAGAAGTACTACCGGATGTTCTACGCGGGCGCACGGACGACCGTGCCCCCTCCGCCGCCGTCGGCGGACGCGCCGCCGGTCCGGGCGCCTGCAACGGAGGCGCCGCCCGACGACGAGGGGGAGGGATGAGCCGGTTCCCGCGGCTGGTGGTCGACCTGGCGAAGGTCGAGCACAACGCACGGACCGTCGTGCGGCTGGCCGCTCGGCACGGCATCCGGGTCACCGGCGTCACCAAGGTCGCCTGCGGCGACCCGGCGGTGGCGGGGGCGATGCTGGCCGGCGGCGTGGCGCGGCTGGGGGATTCCCGCGTCGAGAACCTCGCCCGGCTGCGCGAGGCGTTCCCCGACGTCGAGCGGACGCTGCTGCGGCTGCCGATGCCCGACGAGGCGGACGCGGTGGCGGCCGACGCCGACGTGTCGCTCTGCTCGGAGCCCGCGGTGGTCGAGCGGCTGGGGGCGGCGGCCGTCCGCCGCGGGAATCGCCACGGCGTGATCCTGATGGTGGAGTTGGGGGACCTGCGCGAGGGCCTCGAGCGGGAGCAGGTCCCTCCGGCGGTCGAACGGATCCTCCGGCTGGACGGCGTGCGACTGCTGGGGCTCGGGGCGAATCTCGCCTGCTACGGCGGCGTCGTGCCGACGCCGGGGAAGGTGGCGGACTTCGATGCGCTCGTCGCGTCCGTGGAACGCGACTTCGGCATCGCGCTCGAACGGAACAGCGGCGGCAACTCGGCGAACATCCCGCTGCTGCTCGCGGGACACCCGCCGTCGCGGATCAACGACCTGCGGATCGGCGAGGGGATCGTGCTGGGGCTGGAGACCGTGCGGCGCCGGCCGATTCCGCAGGCGCACCAGGACACGGTGACCTTCGAGGCGGTGCTGGTCGAGGTGCAGGAGAAGGCCTCGATGCCGGACGGGGAGCTCGCGCAGAACGCCTTCGGCGAGACGCCGGTCTTCGAGGATCTGGGCCGGATCCGGCGGGGGATCCTGGCCGGCGGCCGGCAGGACGTGAAGGTCGAAGGCCTGACGCCGCTCGGCGAGGGGGTCTCGATCCTGGG
>CAZMRP010000744.1:0-2937 GCA_964568275.1 uncultured Myxococcales bacterium | reverse complement strand
GGTCGTTCTTCCGCGGCCTGGGCCGGCTGGTCGAACGGTAGCGGGCCGCCGCCGCCGGTCCGCGAGCGGCGACGCGGCGGACGCCGTGCGCGACGACTCGATCCCGGTCGACGGCGGCCCGCGATTGACCTCGGGCCCCCGGCGGCGGAACATCCGCCCATGAGCGAAGCGAAGCGCATCGACCTGATGGAGCAGATCCGGGCGTTGTGCGCCCTGCCGCCGCGGCTGGCCGGCGGCGAGGGCGAGCGGCGGGCGCACGAGCACGTGGCGGGGGTGCTGCGGGACCTGGGCTACGCGCCCGAGGTCGACGAGTTCCGCGCGATCACCAACGGCTACGCGCGGCTGGCCGCCCACTGCGGCACGTTGGCCCTCGCCGGGTCGCTCGGCATCACCAGCCCGCGGCTGGCGGCGCTGCTGGCCGGCGGCGCCAACCTCTCGCTGTGGGGCGACCTCGAGGCGCGCTGGGCGGCGCTGTCGCGCCTGCTCCCGCAGGGGCGCTCGCGCAACGTCCTGGCCCGCCTGCCGGCCGCCGGGGAGCCGCGCCGACGGGCGCTGCTGCTGGCGCACGTCGATGCGGCCCGCGAGGGTCCGGCGGTGTTCTTCGAGCCGCGGCGGGCGCGCGCCGCGGCCGAGCTGTTCCACGACAGGCTGGGCCACGCGCCGAACCCGGTGCAGATCGTGTTCTGGGCCGGGGTGGTGCAGACGGCGCTGCACGCCGGCGCGTCGGTCGGCATCCCGACCCAGCTCGCGACCTGGGCCCTGGCGCAGCTCCAGGGATGGGTCGCGCTGACGCTGGGCCGCGCGGCGCTGGGCCCCGCAGTGCCCGGCGCCTCGGACGACGCCGCAGGAGTCGCGGTGCTGCTGGCGCTGGCCGCGGAGCTGCGGGCCGCGCCGCTCGAACACACCGAGGTCTGGTTCGTCGCCACCGGGTGCGAGGAGTCGGGCCTGGCCGGCGCGGTGGACCTGCTCGAGCGCCACGCGGGGGAGCTGGACCGCGAGCGGACCTGGCTGCTGGCGCTCGACACGCTCGGCGGCGGCACGTTGCGCTGGTGCACGGGCGAGGGGTTCGTACGGTTCATGCCGTACGACGCGTCGTTCGTGGCGCTGGCGCGGGAGACGGCGGCGGAGCCCGGGGCCCCGCCGTCGCGCCCGTACGCGATGACCTTCGGCACCGACGCGCTGGCGGGGCTGGTGCGCGGCTACAAGTCGCTGTCGCTGATCGCGCTGGACGACGCGGGCTACCCGCCGCACTACCACTGGCGCAGCGACACGCCGGAGAACGTCGACCCCGCGACCCCCGCCGCGGCGCTGGAGTTCACCCGGCGGCTGCTGCGGCGCCTCGACGCCCTGCCGGGACAGCCCGCGACCGGGGCTCCGGCACGTCGCCCGCCGAAAACCCGGGCCGTTCCGCGCGGGCCGCGGCGTCGTCCGGAGGGACGGCAAGGAGAAGACCGATGAAGCCCGTTCGTCTGCCGATGCTGGTCCTGGCGATGACGGCGCTGGGCGGCGCGGCCGCGGGCTGCGGCGACGACGACGCGGGCGACGACGCGGCGGACGCGGGCGAGACGCGGGACGAGGGCGGCGGCGACGACGGCGGAGCGCCCGACGCCGACGGGGACGCGGCGGACGCCGACGCCGAGGCCGACGCTGCCGACGGGGACGCGACGTTGCCGGGAGAGGCGTTCCGGCACGGGATCAACGCGGGCTACCTGAACCCGTCGTTCACGGACCGGGACTCGGCGCGGCTGGCGGCGGCGGCGGGCTGCGACAGCATGCGGATCAAGCTGCCGGAGTATCACCTCGACCGGTGGGGGTGGGAGATCGAGGTCGGGGACAACGAGTTCTACCGATCGGTCGGGCTGCGGGACCACGTGGCGTTCCTGGTCGGGCCGACGCGGGAACACTCGACGGCGCCGGCGACGGCGGCGGACTGGGAGCTGGACCGGTGGGCGCCGCGGAACCTGCACGAGCCGATCTGGCTGCCGGACGGCAGCGTCAACCCGGACAACTACTGGGCGGCGTACGTGCACCGCACGGTGGAGCTGTACCGGCCCTACGTCCGGATCTGGGAGGTGTGGAACGAGCCGGACCAGGTGGGCGGCAACTGGGCGGCGACGCGGGAGTGGGCGAGCCGGCCGCCGACGGCGGACGAGCTGCTGTGGTGGAACGCGTCGATCTACGACTACGTCCGGCTGCTGCGGATCACCAAGGAGGTGGTGGCACGGGTCGATCCGACCGCGGCGGTGGCGACGGGGGGGATCGGCTACGAGACGTTCCTCGACGCGCTGGTGCGGTACACCGACAACCCGGTCGACGGGTCGGTCGACGCCGAACACCCCTCGACGGGCGCCGCGTGGTTCGACGTGGTGTCGTACCACTACTACCCGAACTGGACGCCGGGCTCGTCGGACGCGGGGGCGGACGGGCTGTTGGCGAGCCGCGCGCGGTTCCAGGAGGTGTTGGACGCACGGGGCGTTGCCGGCAAGACCTACGTGGTGACGGAGCTGGGGGCGAGCCACAAGCCGTTCGACGGCGTGCCGAGCGGCCCGGAGTACGCGCGGAACTTCCTGCTCAAGGCGATGCTGCTGGGACAGTCGGCGGGACTGCTGGGGATCGACTGGTTCTCGCTGGGGGACGGACGACCGGCGGCCGAGGCGACCGAGCCGTTCCAGACGATGGGGTTGTACGAGAACTACGCCGCGCTGGCGCGGGTCGAGGACGCGGTGCGGCTGGAGACGGGAACGGCGTACGCGACGCTGGGAGCGGCGTTGCGGGGCGCGGTCTTCGACGGGGCGGCGACGGCGGCGCTGGCGTTGCCGGCGGGCGCGCGGGGGCTGGCCTTCGAGCGACCGGACGGGACGCGGGTGCTGGCGTTGTGGGCGACGGCGGCGGGGACCGAGGTCGCCGCGGCGGAGGTCGACGTGGCGACGGAGGGCG
>CAZMRP010000743.1:0-2938 GCA_964568275.1 uncultured Myxococcales bacterium | reverse complement strand
GGCCGGCGCCGACCAGGACCGCCACCTGCTGGGGCTCGCCGCCGCCCGGGGCCGGGCGCTGCTCGTCGCCGTCAACAAGACCGACCTGGTGCGCGGCGCCGCCAACCTGCGCGCGCTCGACCGCCGCGACCGCGACGCCTTCGGCTTCGCCGCCTACGCGCCCGTGCAGTTCGTCTCGGCCCGCTCCGGACGCGGGGTCCCCGAGCTGCTGCGCGCCGTGTGGCGCGTCCACCAGGCCTACAATCGACGCGTGCCGACGGCCGAGCTCAACCGGTTCCTCGAGACGACCGTCGAGCGGCATTCGCCGCCGCTGTACCACAGCAAGCCGGTGCGCTTCCTGTACGGCGCCCAGACCGGTGTGCGGCCCCCGTCGTTCGTGTTCTTCACCAGCCGCCCCGAGGGGGTACACCCCTCCTACGCGCGCTACCTGGAGAACCAGCTGCGCGAGCGCTACGGGTTCGACGGGTGTCCGGTGCGCTTGCGCTTCCGCCGCGGCCGGGCCGACCGCCCGGCCCGCTGAGCGGACGGCGCGCAGGCTACTCGGGATAGAGGATCCACTGCGAATCCTCGACGATCGTCACGCCCATGTTGCGCCCGACCTCCTCGTGGTCGAAGTTCTCCACCATCAGGTCGTACACCCCCGGCGGGACCCGCAGCGTGAACGACCGGCCGGGCTCGATGGTGTGCTCCGTGCCCAGCACGTCCGCGCCCCAGCTGTCGGACTGCTGCGGCGAGACGTAGAGGTAGGCCACCTCCTCGGTCGAGTTGTTGACCACGATCAGCGCGACGTTGCCGTCGGCTTCGGGTTCCACGGGCGCCGGCGGACAGCCGACGACCGCCGGCAACAGCGCCGCGACGAGCACGCACGAAACAAGCCGCCAACCACGAAGCTGCACGTTGCGCCTCCTTGCCCCCGGTTGTTGGGGGAGCATCTCCGCTGCAGAGACTAGCGCTCCTCGAGCGGAACACGCAACCGCTGGCCCGGGCGCAGGTCGGGCTCCTCGCCGAGCTCCGGGTTGAGGCTGCGGATCCTGCGCATCGAAGTCCGGAAGCGGCGCGCGACGAGCCACAGCGAGTCGCCCGCGCGCACCACGTAGCTCGTCGTCAACTCCTCCGGCTCGGCGCCGCCGTCCGCACGCACCCGCTCGTCGGGACGCCCGCCGCCCACGTCGGGAATCGCCAATCGCAGGCCCGGGCGCAGCCGATCCGGGTCGACCTCGGGGTTGGCCGCCACCAGGTCGCGGGTCCGGAGGCCGACCCGCCGGGCGATCTCCCCGAGCGTCTCGCCGGCGGCGACCACGTGCACGTCCCCCTCCCCGACGACCGCCGTCGTCGCCACCGACACGACGGTCGTGTCCCCCTCCGCCGCGGCGACGTCCTCCGCCGCCGGGTCCGCGGGTTCCGCGTCCCCGTTCGCGGGCAGTTCCTCGGACGCGTCGGCCTCGCCGCCCAGCACCAACGTCATGCCGACCCGGATGCGGGACGGGTCGGCCAGGTCGTTCCAGCGCGCCAGGTCGTCGAGCGGGATCGAGTAGCGCTCGGCGATCTCCGATAGCGTGTCGCCGGCCTCGACCACGTAGGTGCCGTCTTCTTCCGCGCCCGGGTCGCCGCCGACGTCCGCGGGCGGCACCGAGTCCATGCGGACCGGGATCAGCACCTGCCAGCCGACGCGCAGGGGCGAGTCGGCGTCGAGGTGGTTGGCCGCGCGGAG
The DNA here is from genome assembly GCA_964568275.1 of uncultured Myxococcales bacterium. Classification (GTDB taxonomy): domain Bacteria; phylum Myxococcota_A; class Polyangia; order DRWM01; family JAAZOP01; genus JAAZOP01. Next base: position 1,227 of record CAZMRP010000743.1, on the reverse strand, counting down.
CTCGCCGGCGGACACCCCGTACCGCTCGGCCAACGACGACCAGCTGTCGCCGCGGCGGACGCGGTGCCCGACGTGCGGCAGCGGGCCGGAACGCGGTACGCCGGGAGCCGGCCGGAGGAACGGGTACGGGTCGACCTTCTCGCCCTCCATCCACAGCTCGAAGTGCAGGTGCGGGCCGCGCGAGATGCCGGTGTTCCCCACGCGGGCGATGCGCTGCCCGCGTTCGACGAGCTGGCCGGGCCGCACGAGGAAGGCGCTGCAGTGCGCGTAGTAGGTGATCCACCCGCCGGGGTGCAGCAGCACCACCAGCTCGCCGTAGCCGCTCAGCTCGTGTCCGGTGTACGCCACCACACCCCGCTCGGCCGCCAGGATCGGCGTGCCCTCGGAACCCATGATGTCGAGCGCCTTGTGGTAGCCGTTGGTGCCGGACCCGTGGCCGCGACCGATGCGGGCGCCGGGAACGGGATACAGCAGCGTCCCGGGCCGCTCGTTCCCACCCGCGGCGCCCAGCTGGGCGGCGGTGGGCCCCTGGCGGATCAGACGGTGGACGGTGGAGCGCCGGCCCAGGTCCAGCTGCTCGACGCGGCGGCGTTCGGCCCGCGTGCGCCCGTCGCGCTGCTCCTCTGAAGCCTCGGCTTCGTCGTCGTCGGCGCGAGCGGCCGTCGGGGCCAGAGCCAGTCCGCCCCAGACCGCGGCGACGAGGGCGCACACGTTGTGCGGTCGGCGGACACCAAGGGCGGGAGGGGTCCGATCCATGGGCCACGAATACGTGACGGACCGCCGGGGTGTCAACTTTTCGCCGTGCGGGCCGACGCGAGGGTGCGGACCGGCCGCCGTGCTGGCGAACCTTGACATTCTCGGAGCGATGCCGCTACCTTCCGCCCAGCAGTCTGGAAGGGCACGCCGTGGGCGGGACGGGCGCGCCGCAACCGCACCGGAGGACAAGCGTGGGCGACAACAACGGCTCGGACGACAACGAGGTCACCGTCGAAGAGGAACGCGGAGCTCCGCCGGCTCGCGCCTCGGCACCGCCTGCCGCGGCTCCCGCCGAAGGACAGAAGAAGGTCGACGACCTTCGTGCGAAGCTCGGCCTGGGCACGGCGCGGACGCTGGTCGCGCCGCCCGGGAAGGCGCCGGGGGCCCTGCCCGGCGTGCCGGGCATCGCGGGGATTCCGGGCCTGGGCGGTCCGCCCGCGGGCGCCGGCGTGCCCGGGGTGCCGGGCATTC
>CAZMRP010000742.1:0-2945 GCA_964568275.1 uncultured Myxococcales bacterium | reverse complement strand
CCCCCACCGCCGCCTCCGCCGCCGCCGACCGCCGGCCCGCCGACGCGCCACCATCCGGTCCTGGCCCAGACGCCGGACCGGCCGGTCCCGATCTGGGTCGAGTTGCGCCCGGACCTGGCGGCGACGACGGACGCGACGGCCGTCCTGTACTGGCGCTCGTCCCGGGCCCCCGACGGGGGTTTCGTGCCGATGGCGCGCCTGCCCGCGGGGTTCTACGTCGAGCTGCCGTGCGCGGAGCCGCCGGCCGAGTGGTGGGAGTACTTCATCGTGCTCACGGACCCCGCGGGCGGCGTGCTGGACGGCATCGGCAGCGCGGACCTGCCGTACCGGGTGACGATCACGCCCCGGCTGCCGGGGCCGGCGCCGACCTACCCGGACGGTTCGCCGATTCCGCCCTGCGCCGGCGGCGACTGACGGCGTTCCGCGTACGCACAGGCCCGCGACAGGACCCGGCCGATCGTGGTAATTGACCGACTCCGGTGGAACCTGCCGGCCCGGGGGGTCCGGCCCGTTCGAGGGAGCACCGTGGAAGACCCGCGAAGAGAGCAGACCGGCCGGCGCGCGAGCACGGCGCCCGAGGAGGGGGCGGAGGTCGGCGACTACGTGCTGATCCGGCGCCTGGGCACGGGCGGGATGTCCGACGTGTTCCTGGCGCGGCCGCGGGACCCGGCGCGGGCCGGCGAGCGGATGGCGCTGAAGCGCCTGCGACCGGACTTGGCGCAGCTTCCGGACTTCGTCGAGCTGTTCGCGCGGGAGACGCGACTGGCCCGCCGGCTCGACCATCCCAACGTCGTCCACGTGCTCGATTCCGGCAGGGGCAAGGACGGCTGGTTCATCGTCACCGAGTACGTCGAGGGGCTCGACTGCTGGAAGCTCACGCGGCGGCTCGGGCGGCAGGGCGAGACGCTGCCGATCGACGCGGCGGTGCAGATCATCTCCGCGACGCTCGAGGCGCTCGAGCACATCCACGACCTCGCCGACGAGCACGGGCGGCCGCTGGGCATCGTGCACCGGGACATCTCGCCGTCGAACATCTTCGTCTCCCGCGCCGGGAGCGTGAAGCTCGGCGACTACGGCATCGCGTTCCTGCCGCACGAGGAGGCGGAGACCAAGCGCCGCAAGCGGCTGCGGGGGAAGATCCGCTTCCTCTCGCCCGAGCAGATCGCGGGCCTGCCGGTCGACCGCCGCTCGGACCTGTTCGCCGTGGGCGTGCTGCTGGCCGAGCTGTGCCTGGGGCGCTCGCCGTTCCAGGGCGACACGGACCTGGCGGTGCTGCTCAACATCCGGGACGTCCGGCTCAACCTGAACGAGGATTTCGAGCGCAACGTGCCGCGCGACCTGCGGATCCTGCTGCTGCAGGCGCTGGCCCGCGAGCCGGACGAGCGGTTTCCCGACGCCCGGGCGATGCGCGACGAGCTGCTGACGTTCGCCGAGCGGGTCGGGCTGCGACGCGGCCCGGCGGTGCTGGCCGAGGTCGTGGAGCGCCTGCTGCGCCCGGGCGACGTCGGCGACGCGGAGGTGCTGCGCTCCACGCTCACGCCGCTCGAGGACGCCCCGATCGGCCCGCGCGAGCCGACGCGACTCGCGGACCAGGAGCGCACGCCGTCGATTCCCACGGTGCAGTACTCGATCCGGCATCCCGACGGCACCGAGATCGGGCCGATGCCGTATCCCCGGCTTGCCGACGGGGTCGTCAGCGGGGAGTTCACGGCCCTGGACCACGTCTCGGCCAACGGGGCCGGCTACGTCCCGCTGTCCTCGGTGCCCGCCGTGCGCCAGCACCTCCCGTTGCTGGACCAGACCACGCTGCCGGTGGACGTTCCCGCCGGCCCCGACCGCCGGGGGACGCTCGAGGCGGACACCGTCCCGGGCGTGTTCCTGGTGCTCGCCGCCCAGCGCGAGACGGGACTGCTGGTCGTCGAGGCCCAGGAGGGCGTGCGCAAGGAGATCTACCTGGCCGAGGGCAACCCGATCTACGTGACGTCCAACGTGCGCAGCGAGCAGTTCAGCGAGTACCTGCTGGTCAACCACGTGCTCGACCGAACCCAGCTCGACGTGGCGCTCGCGCTGATGCCGCGCTACGCGGGCCGGCTGGCCGACGCGCTGATCGCGATGGAGGCCATCGATCCGGTGACCCTGTTCGACCACCTTTCGACCCACCTGCGCCAGCGGCTGCTCGACGTCTACTCGTGGCGCACCGGCAAGTGGTCGTTCTACCGGGACGTGGCCTGCGAGCGCGACTTCTTCCTCAACCCGGCGGGGGCCCAACTGTTGCGCGAGGGGATCGCGCTGTCGCTGCCGCCCGAGGAGGAGGAGGACTGGTGGCGCTCCACGGCGCCGCTGACGCTGGTTCCGGAGCGGTCGCCCACGCCGCCCCGCGACTGGTGGACGCTCGAGGAGACCGACCGGCTGCTGTTGGGGATCGTCACCCGCCGGATGAGCGCCGCCGAGCTCGCCGGCCTGGCACGGGAGCACCACCCCGACCTCGAGGCGCGGACGCTCCGACGCTCCCTGCACTTCTGCCTGACGTCCGGACTGATCGGCATCGCCTGGGGTTGAGGGCTACGTCTCGCCGAACGGATTGGCCAGCGGCCGGAAGGTGTCGGTGCGGGGCGCCGCGCCGGCATCGCTCGCCGGAGCGGTCCCGCCGCGCCGCTCCAACTCCGCCGGAAGCACCAGGTCGTCGGTCACGCGCACCTGCCGCACCCAGGTCTTCCAGCCCGGCGCCTCGACCTTGATCCGGTACGGCTCCTCGCGGATCGGCACCTCGAACTCGCGTTCGACCGGTCGGTCGTCCACGAACACGCGCGCTCCCGCCGGCAGACGGGTCACCCGGCCCTTGGCCGACGGACCGGGCGCGACGTCGGACGCAGCGTCGACGTCGGACGGCGGCGGGACATCGACCGCCGGCTCCCCCGGCAGGGCCGGGCCGCCCGCCTCCGCCG